>JBQCFH010000440.1:0-14072 GCA_051959385.1 Rhizobiaceae bacterium
TGGTCGCCGAGATAGGCGGCCTTGGTCACCCGGCCCTCGATGCCGTCCGCCGACCCCGCAGCCAGCTTCACCGCATGCGGCCGCACCGCGAGCGCCGCCGGCCCCGGCGCGATGCCTCGGTGCGGCAGGTCGAGCGACAGCGGCCCTACCCTCACCTTTGCGGTATCGCCGCGATGCGGGCCCACAGTCACCTCGAGTAGATTGGCGTCGCCCATGAAGTCGGCGACGAAGCGGCTGGCCGGCGCGTTGTAGAGTTCGCGCGGCGTGCCGTCCTGCGCCACCCGCGCCGAGCGCATCACGATGATGCGGTCGGAGACCGCCAGCGCTTCTTCCTGGTCGTGCGTGACATAGACGACGGTCAGCGCCAGATCCTGCTGCAGCCCGCGGATCTCGTCGCGCACGTGCCGCCTGAGCTTGGCGTCGAGATTGGAGAGCGGCTCGTCGAAGAGCAGCACCTTCGGTTCCAGCACGATGGCGCGCGCCACCGCCACCCGTTGCTGCTGTCCCCCGGAAAGCTCGCTCGGCTGGCGCTTCTCGTAGCCTGAGAGGCCGACCAGCGACAGCTTCTCCGCCGCGCGCGCTTCGGCTTCCGCCTTCTTCAGCCCCATGGCGCGCAGCCCGTAGGAGACGTTCTCCATGACGTTCATGTGCGGGAAGAGCGCGTAGGACTGGAACACCATGGAAACGTCGCGCTCGGCGGCCGACAGCGCCGTCACGTCGGTGCCGTCGATCAGGATGCGGCCGCCGGAGGCCTGCTCCAGCCCGGCAATCAGGCGAAGCGTCGTCGTCTTGCCGCAGCCGGACGGCCCGAGCAGCGTCACCAGCGTGCCCGGCGCGATGTCGAAGCCGACGCGATCGACCGCGACCACCTCGCCATAGCGCTTGGTCACCATCTCGAAGCGCACGGCCGGCTGCACGGCGGTCGCGGCGGCCACGGCTCCGGTGCTGTCGTTCATTCGCTCCCCTTCACGTTCAGGCGGCGATCGGCAAGGCTTCGGCGCCGGCACGCCGGCGGCCGAGGCTGCGCTCGCCGACCAGCAACTGGATGCCGACCAGGATGACCATCATGAGCACGATCATCACCGCAGCATAGACGATGGCGAGGCCGTATTCACCGACATCGGCGCGGCCGACGATATAGACGGTGGCGAGATTGAACCTGCCCGTGGCCAGGAAGATGACGGCGCTCACCGCCGTCATGGCGCGCACGAAGCTGTAGATCATCGCCGTCACGATCGCCGGCTTCATCAAGGGCAGCATGACCCGGCGCAGCGTCGCGAAGGAGCGCGCGCCGAGCGTCAGCGAGGCCTCGTCCAGGCTCCTGTCGATCTGCCCGAGATTGGCGAGGCCGGCGCGGATCGCGACCGGCATGTTGCGGAAGACGAAGGAGATGATGATGATCAGCCCCGTTCCCGTCATCTGGATCGGCGGCACGTTGAAGGCGAGGATATAGCTGATGCCGACCACGGTGCCGGGAATGGCGAAGCTCATCATCGCCAGGAACTCGAAGGCGGTCCGCCCGGCGAAGCGCTGCCGGTCGAGCAGGTAGGCGGTCAAGAGGCCGATCGCCGCCGTAAACGGCATCGAAATCAGCGCCAGCGTCACCGTCATGGTCAGCGACGGCCAGGCCGAGCCGGAGAGGAACCAGCCGCCCACCCCCTTCTCGATGGAGAAGGCGGTGAGGAAATATTCGAGCGTCGGCGTGTTGTCGCGGCCGATCTGGTGGACGAAACCGCCGACCAGGATGATGGCGTAGACGACGACCGTCAGCACCAGCCACGGCACGGCGATCGCATAGGCGCCGACCCTGAGGCCGCCCGGCAGCGGCGCCGGCACCCCGCCGTCGCCCTTGCCGCCGACGGTGACGTAGCTCTTCTTGCCGATCCATTGCCGCTGCAGGAGGAAGGCGGCGAGCGTGAAGACCAGAAGCACGATTGCCAGCACGGCGGCGCGGCCCTGGTCGTGCGCCGCGCCAACCACCGCGAAGAAAATGTCCGTCGACAGGACGTTGAAATTGCCGCCGATCACCAGCGGGTTGGCGAAATCCGCCATGCTCTCGATGAAAGAGATCAGGAAGGCGCTCGCCAGCCCCGGCCGGATGAGCGGCCAGGTGACGGTGCGGAAGGTGCGCCAGCGGCTCGCGCGCAGCGTCTGCGAAGCCTCCTCCATGCTCGGGCTCACGCCCTGCAGCACGCCGACGAGCACGAGGAAGGCGATCGGCGTGAAGGCGAGCACCTGGGCGATGGTGATGCCGGCGACGCCATAGACCCAGCGGCTGCGCGGGATGCCGAAATGCAGCGACAGGAAATTGGTGACGATGCCGGCGCGGCCGAAGAGCAGAATCAGCGCCAGGCCGATGACGAAGGGCGGCGTGATGATGGGCAGGATCGAGAGACCGCGCAGCAGCCATTTGGCGCGCAGATCGGTCCTGAGCGCGATCAGCGCCAGCGCCAGCCCGAGCGCGGTGGCGAGCACCCCGACCAGCACCGCCACGAAGAGCGTGTTCCACGCCACCCCGCAGCGGTTGCCTCCGGCGAGGCAGTCGAGGCTCCAGATATTGGCGTCGAGAAGCTTTTGCGTGAAAAGCGCCGGCGCGAAATTGCCGGAATTGTCGCGCACCGCCGAGGAAAGGACGGCGATCAGCGGATAGGCGACGAAGATCACCAGGGTGGCGATGACGATGAGCAGCGAGCCGATGACGAAGCGGTCGCCCTTGCACCAGCCGCGCCCGGCGAGATCGGCCGCAACCAGCATGAGCATGGAAAGCGCGTATATTACCGCGCCCCAGCCCATGCCCGGCTGCATCGGGCCGTTCGTCCCTGCAACCGCTGCGAGCCAGCCGAAGCCCCAGCCGGAATGGATGATCGCGAGTCCTTCGACCGCCATCCAGGCGAGCGCGATGCCGCCCGCGACCGCCAGTCCGTCCGTCCGGCGGCGGATGAAGAGCGCGGTCGCGTAGAGCAGCGGCAGCAAAAGCGGCAGGAGCCACGGTGCGCCATGGAGGCCGTGCAGGATGGCAGGCCCTTGGCTTGTGAAATCCGCCAGCCAGCCGAAGGAGAAGAACCCGCCTTCGACCGCGTACCAGGGCAGGATCAGAAACCCGGCCCATGCCGCGAGCAGCCAGGCCCCGACATGGCGCGCCGGGAACGTGCTTTCGGGAGAGGGCCGTTTCATTCGGCGCGTTCCCGAAGAGGCCGTTCCGGCCGGTGGGCGTGATTGCGTATCGCCCCCTCTCCGTCTCGGCTTCGCCTCGACACCTCTCCCCCACTTCGTGGTGGAGAGGACGGGCGGCGAGCTTGGCTCCCATCCTCGCCCCCTTTAGGGGGAGAGGTGGTTCGCGAAGCGAACCGGAGAGGGGAGTCGAATTTCATAGAATGAGCGGCGAAACCGTTCACCCCCCGTTGCGCACTTCATCCGTGAAGCGCTTGAGCAGCCGCGTGCGCACCTCGGACGAGCCGTATTTGGCGAAATCGTATTCGATCAGCTTGATCTTATCGAGATCGGGCGCCTCCGGCGGCACCGGCGTCGCCTTGTTCGACGGTATCTGGTAGCTGCCGTTCGCCGCGGCGAGCTTCTGCGCCGCCGGCGTCAGCGCCCAGTCATAGAACTTCTTCGCCTCGTCTTCATGCTTGGCGCCCTTGACGATGCTCATGGAGCCGATCTCGTAGCCGGTGCCCTCGCAGGGCGACACGACCTTCACGGCCGGGTTCTGCTTGGCCGCGTTGATCACGTCGTGCTGGAAGGCGATGCCGATCAGCGTCTCGCCCTTGGCCACCGCATGCGCAGGCGCGGCGCCCGCCTTGGTGTATTCGGCGATGTTCTTGTTGAGGGCCTTGAAATAGTCGAACGCCTTGTCCTCGCCCATCAGCTGCACGATGGTCGCGAGCGCCGTCCAGGCGGTGCCGGAGGAATTCGGGTCGGCCATCTCGACCTCGCCCTTGAACTCGGGCTTGATGAGGTCGGCCCAGCATTCGGGCGCCTTCAGGTTGCGCTGCTTCATATCCTCGGAATTGTAGCCATAGCCGAGCGCGCCGAGATAGATGCCGACCGTGCGGTACTTGGCGCGCGCCGCCTGTTTCTGCGCCCAGTCGTAGAGTTGCGGCAGTTCGGCGGACTTGTACTCCTCCGTCAGCCCTTCCTCGGCCGCCTGCAGATGCGGATCGCCCGTGCCGCCCCACCAGATATCGGCCTGCGGATTGGCCTTTTCCGCGCGCAGCCTTGCATAGGTCTCGCCGGCGCTCATGCGCGTCATGGTGACGTTGACGCCGGTCTCCTTCTGGTAAGTCGTCGCCATGGCGCGGCACCACGGCTCGTCGACCGAGCAATACATGGTCAGGTCGGCCGCATGGGCCGTGGCGCGGAAGCCGAGGGCGGCCAGCATCGCGGTCGCCGCCAGGCCCGCCAACCGTCCGCGGCCGGAACGGCGCAAAAGTTGCGATATGCGGGTATTCATTGAGGTTTCCTCCCTTGAAAAGATGCGGCGGAGGCAATTGAAGGACAAGCCTCGCGTGCATTCGATGGTTGCACGCGCGTGCACACTATTCAAGCCGGCCAGGAGCAGCGAGATCAACCCGCCGGGAAGAGTCGAGTTGACCCGAGCGGCGGCTTGCTTTTTACCAGTGCAGGCGACGGGGCGTCGCAAAGGCAGGAGGGCAGATGTCGCGGGCAGGAGCGGCGAACGAGTTGAGAAGGGATCGGCAGCCGGACGAAGCGCGGCCCGCCGTGCGCCTCGATCGGGTGACGATCGAGTTTGGCATTTCCGGCGGGCAGCGGTTCCGGGCGGTCGAGGCGGCGGAGATCGCCGTCGGCGCGCATGAATTCGTCGCCATCATCGGCCCGACCGGCTGCGGCAAGTCGACCCTGCTCAACGCCGCCGCCGGGCTGCTCGCGCCGGCGGCGGGCAGCGTCGAGATCTTCGGCCAGCCGCTTTCCGGCCTCAACCGCCGGGCCGGCTATCTCTTCCAGCAGGATGCGCTGATGCCCTGGAAGACGGCGCTCGACAATGTCGCGATCGGACTGGAAATCGCCGGTATCGGCAGGCGCGAGGCGAGGGAGCGGGCCCGCTCCTGGCTGGCGCGGGTCGGCCTCGCCTCTTTCGGCGAGCGCTATCCGCACATGCTTTCCGGCGGCCAGCGCAAGCGCGTGGCGTTGGCGCAGGTGCTCATCCGCGACCCCGAGATCATCCTGATGGACGAGCCTTTCGGGCCGCTCGACGCGCAGACGCGGCTCATCATGGGCGATTTGCTCCTCAAGCTGTGGACGGAGAACCGCAAGGCGGTGCTGTTCGTCACCCACGATCTCGAGGAGGCGATCGCGCTCGCCGACCGCGTCGTCGTCATGTCGGCGGGACCCTCCGCCCGCATCATCGGCGATTTCCCGATCACGCTGCCGCGGCCGCGCGACATTTCCGAGATCAGGGTCGAGGCGGCCTTCCAGCAACTTCACCGCGACATCTGGCACATGCTGAAGGGCGAGGTCCTGAAAGCCTATGGCGAGGCGGGAGAAGCGGCATGAAACGCACCAGCCTGCTGGCCTGGCAGATCGCGGTCGCGGCCGCCATCATCCTCGTATGGCAGATCGCCTCGACCACCCATGTCGTCGGCGATCCCGACAAGATCTCCTTCTTCTTCTCGACGCCGGCCGCCGTCGCCGGCCAGATCTGGCGCTGGGTCGTCGGCGGTTCGATCTGGTATCATCTCTGGATCACGCTGCTCGAATCCATGCTTGCCTTCGTCATCGGCTCGGTGGCGGCGATCCTCGTCGGCTTCTGGTTCGCCCGCAGGGAGGCGCTGGCGGCCGTCTTCGACCCCTATGTGAAGGCCGCGAACGCGCTGCCGCGCGTCGTGCTGGCACCGATCTTCACGCTCTGGTTCGGGCTCGGCATCTGGTCCAAGGTCGCGCTCGGCGTGACGCTGGTCTTTTTCATCGTTTTCTTCAACGTCTATCAGGGCGTGAAAGAGGTGAACACGACGGTGCTGTCGAACGCGCGGATGCTCGGCATGAGCGAGCGGCAATTGCTCCGCCATGTCTATTGGCCGTCGGCGCTGTCGTGGATGTTCTCCTCGCTGCACACTTCCGTCGGTTTCGCCGTGGTCGGGGCGGTAGTCGGCGAATATTTGGGCGCCGCCGCCGGCCTCGGCTACCTCATCCAGCAGGCGGAAGGCGTGTTCGACGTCGGCGGCGTCTTCGCCGGCATGTTCGTGCTCGCCGCCTTCGTGCTCCTCATCGACTGGGCGGTGACGCTGGTCGAGCGCCGGCTGCTCGTCTGGCGCCCCGAAATCTCGAAATCCGGCCGGTAGCAAGCCGTCCGCTTACCAAGGAGGAAACAATGAAACTGCTATCGAAACTGATCGCCGCCGGCGCGGCGCTCCTGATGACGGCCGGCGGCGCCATGGCCGCGGGCAAGGTGACGCTCGCCATCGGCGGCGCGTCCTGCCTCTGCTACCTGCCGACCGTCCTTGCCAAGCAGCTCGGTGAATATGAGAAGGCCGGCGTCGACGTGAACCTCGTCGACTTCAAGGGCGGCTCGCAATCGCTGACCGCTGTGCTCGGCGGCAGCGCCGACGTCGTCTCCGGCTATTTCGATCATACGGTCGAGCTCGCGGCCAAGAAGCAGCATTTGGAATCCTTCGTCATCTACGACCGCTATCCCGGCCTCGTGCTCGTCGTGGCGCCCGGCCAGACCGGCAAGATCAAGTCCGCCAAGGACCTCGAGGGCAAGAAGGTCGGCGTAAGCGCCCCCGGCTCCTCGACCGATTTCTTCCTCAAATACCAGCTCGTCAAAGCCGGGCTGAAGAAGGATGCCGCCTCGGTGATCGGCGTCGGGCTCGGCGCCACCGCCGTCGCCGCCATGGAACAGGGCCAGATCGACGCCGCGGTGATGCTCGACCCGGCGGTCACCGTGCTGCAGACGAAATACAAGGACCTGACCATCCTTTCCGACACGCGCACGCAGAAGGACACGGAGGCGGTGTTCGGCGGCGATTATCCCGGCGGCGCTTTCTATACGCGGCCGGAAAGGATCAAGGCGCATCCCGAGGAGACCCAGGCCATGACCAACGCCATGGTCGCCACGCTGAAATGGATCCACAGCCACAGCGCCGAGGAGATCATGGCCAAGATGCCGGAGAACCTCGTCGGCTCGCACAAGGACGCCTATCTGGCGGCGCTGAAGAATACGATCCCGATGTATTCGACGACCGGCCTGATGGACCCGAAGGGCGCCGAAGCCGTGCTCGACGTGTTCAAGGTCGGCTCGCCGGACGTGGCGGGCGCCAACATCGACATCACGCAGACCTACACCAACGAGTTCGCCAAGAAGGCTGACGCGGCGGTGAAGTAGAACGGAACAATGCCCCCCTCATCCGGCCCTTCGGGCCACCTTCTCCCCGTTGGGGAGAAGAGCGCGGCGGTGGCGCCGGCGACCTCCTCTCCCCGCCGGGGAGAGGGTGGTTCGCGTAGCGAACCGGGTGAGGGGGTCGATAGCTCTCGTCGATCCGGATCTTCTGCGCCGGTCTTCCCATCACCGCCTTGACATTCGCCCGCCCTCACCCGACTTCCTTGCGTCCGTAGCGCGTCAGAGGAGACCACGCTTATGGCCGGGCCCCGGACTACCCAATCGCGAACGACCGACCCTCGAACGACGATCGACGCCGCCGAGGTGGAGCGCTTTTCCGCGCTTTCCGCCGAATGGTGGAACCCGAACGGCAAGTTCCGCCCGCTGCACAAGTTCAATCCGGTCCGCCTCGCCTATATCCGCGACAACGTCGCCGCCCGCTTCGGTCGCGACGCCCGCGCCGCGCACCCTTTCAAGGGTCTGCGTTTTCTCGACATAGGCTGCGGCGGCGGGCTGCTCTGCGAGCCGATGGCGAGGCTCGGCGCCGAAATGGTCGGCGCCGACGCCTCCTCGACCAACATCGAGGTCGCGCGCCTGCACGCGGCCGAAAGCGGCGTGGAGGTGGATTATCGCGCGACAACCGCCGAGGCGCTCGCCGACGCCGGCGAGAAGTTCGACGTGATCCTGAACATGGAGGTGGTCGAGCACGTCGCCGATGTCGGGCTCTTCATCGGCAAATGCGCCGAGATGCTGAAGCCGGACGGCATCATGTTCGTCGCCACCATCAACCGCACGCTGAAGGCGCTTGGGCTCGCCATCATCGGCGCGGAATATGTGCTGAGATGGCTGCCGCGCGGCACCCACCAGTTCGGCAAGCTGGTGCGGCCGGAGGAGTTGCAGCGCGCGCTTGCCGATGCCGGTCTGCGCATCGCCGACCGCACCGGCGTCGTCTACAACCCGCTCGCCGACCGCTGGCAGAAGTCCCGCGACATGGACGTGAACTACATGGTGCTGACGGAGCGCGTGCCTGCGGCGTAGACTCAGGCGGGCTCGATGTCCGTCAGCGGAAAATCGTTTCCCTTGAAAAGAAGCGGCTCGCCAAGGTGCCGCGCGCAGGCATAGGCAAAGCAGTCGCCCATGTTGAGCCGCGCCGGGTGCTGCCCTTTGCCGAAGCGTTCGAATGCCTCAAGCGCCATCGCGGCGGCTTCAGGCGGCACTGCCGCGACGTGAATTCCAGCCTGTCGGATGTAGTCGAAAACGACTCCCCTTGCGGCCGTTACCTGCACACCACGTATGCGGGCAACGGCAACCACCGTTTCCCAGACGACAAGTGGCGATATTGTGAGCGGGCGGCCACGCTGCATTCGTCCAGCCAACTGCGAAGCATCCGCTTCGTCGGCGAGGATGGCCGTCAATGCCGAAGCATCAATGAACATCAGTCTTCGTACAGACTGTCGATAAATTCCTTGTCGGCCGGCAGAGCCTTGGCTGGATCGCCCATTTCCCGCAGCTTCCGGGCAAATGCCGCGCTGATCTCAACAAGCGAGGGCTTTCCTTGCTCGCGCTCCAATTCGTTCTGAAGGGCGCTGTGCACCGCTTCCGTCAAGCCGACCTTCTTCAAGGCGGCGACCTTCCGCGCCAACGCGTCGGTTTCGGGGTTCTTGATATGAAAGGCCATCTGCCGCCTCGGTGTATCCTCGTCCGTGTATCCGTCTAGATAAGAAAGGATACACCACATGCAAGCTGCCGACAACCTACCGCCGTGCCTGCGCCCCTGTCGTCATGGCCACACCGGCCATGATGATCGCCGCGCCGGCCCAGGTGGCAAGCTGGTAGCGCTCGCCGAGGAAGAGCGTTCCAGCGACCAGCCCGAGCGCCGCCGCCACATAGCCGATCTGGCTGAGATAGACCGGCCCGCCGACCGCCTGCAGGCGGAAGAAGAAGGCGAACATCGTCGCGGAAGCCGCCGCTTGCGCCAGCGTCAGGAGCGGTACGTCCGCCAGCGGGCCGATCGGCAGGTTGCCGTTCAGCACCAGCGAGAGGACGACCAGCATCGCCGCCGAGGCGAGATGGCTGCCGGCGGCAAGCTCGATCGGACCGGCGTCCTTCGGCCAGTCGAGCGTACGGTAGATGTTGCCGCAGGCCAGGCTGAAGGGGATGGCGAGCCCGGCGAAAACCCATGAAAGCTCGGCCGGCCGCCCCGCCTCGCCGCGCGTCAGCGATACGATCAGCGCGCCGAGGAACCCGACGGCAATGCCGGCGATGCCGAGCGCGCTCGGCCGGCGCATCCTGAGCAGCACCGAGAGCGTCAGCGTGATGACCGGCGACAGCGTGAACATGATGCCGGTGAAGCCGGCTCCGAGATGCGGAATCGCCGACATGATGAGGAGGTTCGGCAAGGCGTAGGAAATAGCGGCCGTGACGGCGAAGTAGCGCAATTTCCTGATATCCGGACGCCGCGCCGCGCCCTGTATCAAGAGCGCCGCGAGCAGCACCGACCCCGCGCCGAACGAGATGACAAAGGCCCAGACGACCGGCGCCACGCCCGCGACGCCCGACAGCTTGCCGAAGGGCAGCGACAGGCCGAGCAGCGTGCCGGTGAGGAGCAGCAGGCCGACGGCGGAATTCCAGATCGACAGTCTCATCGCTTTTCCGACCCTGAACTTCGTCGCTATCGGCAAAATCCGGAAGGCGAAACCGCTTTCCCGATCCACCCCACCAATGCTAAAGATACATAACGAAAAGAATCTTTACGTCAAGATACTTTCTGGTAAGCTAATGGGGCGAGCGGCGAGGGCGGTCGAACAATGGCGCAAGGAGCGTCCGGATCTCGACGTCCGGCCGATGGCGGTGATCGGCCGTCTGAGCGAGGCTTCGCAGGCGATCTCGCGCGGCAAGCTTGCGCCGCTTTTCGCCAGCTTCGGCCTGCAGCAAGGCGAGTTCGATGTGCTGGCGACCTTGCGCCGCTCCGGCGCCCCTTATGCGCTGACCCCGACGGCGCTTTACGAGGCGACGATGGTGACGTCGGGCGCGATGACCGCACGGCTAGACCGGCTGGAAAAGACAGGCTTCATCGCCCGCGCCCCGCATCCTGAGGACCGGCGCGGCGTTCTCGTGCAACTTACCGACAAGGGGCGCGAGTTGATCGACGAAGCGGTGACCGCGCATGTCGAGAACGAGCACCGCATCCTCGCCGGACTGACCATTGCGGAACAGGAGACGCTTATCGAGCTCCTGGAGAAGCTGATTAATACGGTGAAGTGAGAAGGCGACAAGTCACCCGCCCGTCACGAAACCACGCCGCGGCACGCCCAGGCGACATTTGCGAACGACCTCGGGCCGTCGGGCCGGCCGGCCTCGTAGGCATCGCGCATGGCGGCGTCGACTTGCTTCCGCTCCGCTTCGCTGAGCGTGGTCATGTATTTGCCGAGCGGACCCTCGCCGGCGGCAATCGGCGCCCAGTAGTCGTCGAAGTCCCGATAATCCATGCGGATCATCAGTTCGGTTTCGGCAACCTCCTCGAGCCCCTGCTCGACGAATGTCCGCTTCAACTCGCCGGGCTGCATCATCGGCTGGAAGCAGTAGCGCGTCCGTAGCTGGCGGCCTCCCTCGCTGAGCGCCGCCACCGTGTCGACCATCATTCGCATGCCGGGCATGCCGCCGAGATGATCCCACACGGCGGCCGCGACGATGCCGCCCGGCCGCACCACGCGGCGCATTTCGGCCACCGCCTTGCCGGCATCCGGCACGAAGTGCAGCACGAGCAGCGCCAGGGCGCGATCGAACGCGCCGTCGTCGAACGGCAGGTCGCACGCATCCGCCTGCCGGATCGTGATGCGCGGGTCGGAATTGCGCCGCTTCGCCGCTTCCACGAAGACCGGCGAATAGTCGATCGCCGTGATCTCCGCCGGACCGGCGGCCTTGGCCAGCGCGAAAGTCAGGCTGCCCGTGCCGCAGCCGACGTCGAGGATCCGCTCCTCTTCGGCGATCCCCGCGAAGTCGATGAACAGAGGCGCGAGCTTGCGGCTCCAGCGGCCCATGAGCTGCTCGTAGCCGGCCGCATCGTGCACCTGGAAGCTTGACGCCATCGGACCCTCCACAGCTTCTTCACGCTAGGCTTGGACAGGACCGCGGCCAAGGTGCAGAAACTACGCCCTTCTTGGTATAGCGCACACAGGCATGGGAGAACCGCTTTGCGAGCCGTATTCGTCGACGCCAATGACACGCTCGCGGCAATCGCCGAGCGGCAATTGAAAGCCGGCGATCCGGATCTGGCGATCAACCGTCAGCCGGCCATAGCTCCTCCGGAACTGCCGCGCCTCCTCGACGATGCGCAGATCGCCATCATCGACCACACCCATCTGCCGCTGGAGATCGCGCTGGCCTGCAAGGGCTTGCGAAATGTCGTCTTTCTGGGAACCGGGCCGCGCAGCTACATGGATGTCGACGCGCTGGCGGAAAACGGCATCGCGGTCCATATCGTCAAGGGCTATGGCGACACGGCGGTCGCCGAATGCGCGTTCGCGCTGATGTGGGCGGCCGCGAGAAGCCTGGCGAGCATGGACCGCGCCATGCGCGCCGGAGAGTGGCGGCGCACCGAAGCCGTCCAGCTTATCGGCAAGACGCTCGGCCTCGTCGGCTATGGCGGCATCGCGGCCGAGCTTGCGCGTCTGGCGCTCGGATCAGGCATGAAGGTCATCGCATGGAACCGCACGCCGAAGACCGCGCCCGGGGTCGAATTCGCCGATCTCGACGCGGTACTCGGCCGCTCCGATGTCCTCTCGCTGCATCTTCTCCTGACCGACGAAACGAAGGGCATCATCTCGCGCCAGAAGATCGCGGCGATGAAGCCCGGAACCATCCTCGTCAACACCGCGCGCGGCGCCCTGGTGGACGAGGCGGCGATGGTGGAGGCTCTGCGCTCCGGCCATATCCGCCACGCCGGGCTGGATGTCTATGCGGTCGAGCCGCTGCCCGCCGGCCACGTGCTGACGACGCTCGAAAACGTCACCTTGTCCGCCCACTCGGCGTTCCGCACGCCGGAAGCCAGCGAGAACCTGATCCGCACCGCGCTCGATCATTGCCGCCGCATCGCGGCGACGGGGAGATAGCGAAACCAGCCGCCCTAGTTCCTGTCGTCCGGAAACACCGGGATCGGCATGAACTCGACGCCGTCCTCGGCGAGGCTCTTCGCCTCCTCCGGCGTCGCCTCGCCATAGATGCCGCGCGGATCGGTCTCGCCGAAATGGATCTTGCGCGCCTCCTCGGCGAACTTGTCGCCGACATAATCGGCGTTCTCGCGCAGCTTCTCCGAAAGCGCCTTCAGTTCGGCCATCGCCTTCTTCTGCGCGGCGCTCATGGCGAGCGCCATCGTCTCGCGCTTGCGTCCGGTCGAGACGGCAGGCGCCATCAGCGCCTTGTCCACCTTGACCGAGCCGCAGTCGGGGCAGGCGATCAGCCCGCGCTTCTTCTGCTTGCCGAAATCCTCTGAATCGCGAAACCAGCCGTCGAAGGAATGGTCGTTCTGACAGGTGAGCGAAAACCGGATCATGATGCCTTACGCTGCTCGGCAGGCTTCACGCCGGCCATGCGCACGGCGAATTCCCGTGCGTTCTTGAGGTTGGGTATCTTGGCGCGCGCCGCGGCGGAAGCCGCAACGTCGATATCGGCGATGATCACGCCGGGCTCGTCATGGTCGGCCTCCGCGACGATCCTGCCCCACGGATCGACGACCATGGAATGGCCGAAGGTCTCGCGGCCGTCCTCATGGCGGCCGCCCTGGGCGGCGGAAACGACCCAGGCGCCGTTCTCGATGGCGCGGGCGCGCAGGAGCACATGCCAGTGCGCCTCGCCGGTCTGCCGCGTAAACGCCGCCGGCGTCGTCAGCACCTCGGCGCCGACCATCGCCTGGGCCCGGAAAAGCTGCGGGAAACGAAGATCGTAGCAGACGGCGAGCCCCAGCCGCGCCTCCGGCAAATCGACGACGACCGTCTCGCGGCCGGGTTCGTACGTGGCGGATTCACGCCAGCTCTCGCCATTGTCGAGGTCGACGTCGAACATATGGATCTTGTCATAGGTCGTGACGAGATTGCCCGCCGGATCGAAGAGGAAGGCGCGGTTGGCTACCTTGCCGTCCTCGCGCGCGATGGCGGTCGAGCCGACATGGACATAGATGCCGAGTTCGCGGGAAAGCTTCTCCGCGGCCGCGGCGATCAGGTCGGTCGATTGCGGCCTCAGCGACGCAAAAAGCGACTGGCGGTCGCGCTGCAGGGCTCCGGTCATCTCCGGCGACTGCACATAGCGGGCGCCCCGCCCCGCCGCCTCCCGCACCAGCGCCTCGAAATCCGCGGCATTGCGCGCCGTGTCCGTGCCGGAACGCATCTGCACCGCCGCTACCCTGAAGCTCGCCATCGCTCTCTTCCTCCTGCGCTCCGCTATGCCGGGATCATGCCGCTTCACCCGCCAGCATGCGGTCGAGCTTGCCGGCCGCGTCGAGCGCATGCAGTTCGTCGGAACCGCCGATATGCCGTCCGTCGATGAATATCTGCGGGAAGGTCGCGCGGCCATTGGCGCGCTGGATCATCTCCTGCCGAAGCTCGGGCGAAAAGCTGGCGTCATGTTCGGTATAGGCGACGCCCTTCTTCTCCAGGAGCCGCTTGGCGGCCATGCAGTAGCCGCACATCATCCTCGTATAGATCGTCACCTCGGCCATCGCCGTTCCAAGCCCCTTGCGCCG
>JBQCFH010000441.1:0-5256 GCA_051959385.1 Rhizobiaceae bacterium
TGCATCATGGCGGCCACGCTGGCGATGTTCTGGCCCGCCGCCACCGTCACGATCCTTACCTTCAGGGGCTTAAGCGTTTTCTTTTCCTGCGGCGTCAGCAGCCGGAAGCTGCCGGACACCGCCCGCGCCACGCTTTCGAGATCATGGCTGGTGAGCGGCGCGGCCGTCAGCAATCGATAGACCTGGCCGCCCGCGCGGATCACCGTCACGTCGAACTGCCAGCCTTCGGAGGAGGCGCGCGCCGTCGCTGCCTCGTTGCCGTTGATGGTCGCTGGATGCACGGAGGATGGATCGAGCCCGGTCACCCAGCCGCTCTTGATATAGTCGTCGAGGCGCGTGGTGCGGCTGAGCGAGACGCCGTCGAAGCGGACCGCCACGTCGCCCGGTCCCGCCGCCGTGCCGGCCAGGGCCGAATTGTCGATGACGAAGCCATGCGGCACCGTAAACGTGATGCCGAGCTTCGGGTGCAGGAAGGTGTCGCCGCGGACATAGCCCTCATCCGGCTTATCGCCGTAGAGCATGCCGTCGATGCCCTCAAGGTAGGCGTCGCGATCGCGCTCGCCGGTTCCCGGCGGACCGAACGCCTTGGCCTTGTCGACGGCCAGCGCGACGCGCTGCGGCGTACTCGGATGAGTCGCCAGGAAATCGAGGCTGGTGTCGTTGGCGCCGGAAACGCTGCGGAAATCGGAATAGGCCTGCATGGCCCTCAGGAAGCGCGCCGCGGCATAGGGATCGAAGCCGGCCTTGCCGATCGAATTGATGCCGATCGCGTCGGCCGCCAGCTCCTGGTTGCGCGAGAACTGCGCCAGCTTGAGCTTGCCGCGAATGAGCGCCGTTTTCGCCTCCTGGTCGTTGCTCAGGAGGTCGGCGACGACATGCGAGGTCAGCGCCTCCTCGGCCTCGAGCTGCTGCCGTTCCAGGCCGTGATTGGCCGTCACGTGGCCCATCTCGTGGGCAATGACGGCGGCGAGCTCGGCCGAATCGTTGGCCAGCGCGAGCAGGCCGCGCGTGATGTAGAGATAGCCGCCGGGAAGGGCGAAGGCGTTGATGCTGGGCGAATCGAGAATGGTGATGCGGTAGACCTGGCTCGGATTGTCCGAAACCAGCGTCAGCTTGCCGACGACCTTGGCGACCATCCGCTCCAGCTTCGGATTGGAATATTCGCCGCCATAGGTGTGCAGGATGCGCGGATGCTGCGCGCGGGCGAGCTGCACCAGCCGGTTGTCGCGGGTAACGTTCGCCGCCGTGACGGGATCCGAGGAGGGCTTCAGCGCATCGTCGTACATGCTGCCGTTGAGGCTCTGGCAGGCGGACAGCATCAGCGCGAGAACGAGGGGCGCCCAGGCCGGCCCGCGAAGACTTGCCCATATCCGCCCGGCGGCTTCGATCGTGGTCGCGCGGCTATACAGAACGGCTTCCTTCCAGGGCAATGCGAGTCGGGACCTATATCGTTCGCCGGGAGACACTCTCACCAGCTGCCTCCGTTACAGCAAAGCGGGCCGCATCGGAACCGGGATTGCTTGCGAAATATGACCGCTTGCGGGCAGGAGTTCGGATATACGCCACTATCTCATCCTTCGCCGGCGGTCTTCGGAAAACCGGCTCGTCCGAGTATGTCTTCCACCGCGCCGTCGCCTTCGACGCGGCCGTTGCGGATCGACAGCACCCGGTCGGCGATCCGACGTGCATCCCCGGCATCGTGCGTCACCATCAGAACTGTCATATGGGCACGCGCGTTGAGTTCGCCCACCAGTTCGGTCATTTCGGCGCGGAGTCCGGCGTCGAGGGAGGCGAAGGGCTCGTCGAGCAGGAGCACGGGCCGCTTGCGGACGAGCACGCGGGCTAGCGCCACACGCTGGCGCTCGCCGCCCGACAGTTCGGAGGGCAGCCGCCGCTCCTTGCCGGAAAGGCCGGTGCGCGCAAGGGCGTCGGCGATCGCCGCGCGATCCTCCTCGCCGAGCTTCAACGCGGGCGAACGCCCCAGGCCGACATTCGCCGCGACATCGAGATGGGAGAAGAGGTTGTTTTCCTGGAAGACCATGGAAACGGGCCGGCGCGCCGGCGGCTCGCTCGTCACGTCCGCTGCTCCGATCAGGACCCTGCCGGCTGCAGGCGTCTCGAAGCCGGCGATGAGGTTGAGCAGGGTCGATTTGCCGGCGCCGCTCGGGCCCATGATCGCCGTGATGGTCGCGGCAGCGAAGCTCAAATCGAAGGCCATCTCCATCTCCGCATAGCGGAAGACTACCTTGCCGAGCGTGATTTCGAGGCCGGCGGTGTCCCTCATGCCGCGTCCCTCGCGAGGCGATCGGAGACGGTCATCAGCAGGAGGCACAACACGCCGAGCAAAAGCGCGATGCCTGCCGCGTCTTCAGTGCGGTAGCTGCCCATGCGCTGCATCAGGAGGTAGGGCAGGGTGCGAACATGATCGCTGCCGAAGAGCGCGATGACGCCGAGGTCGCCGAGCGACAACGCCATGGCGAAGGCGAGGGCGGTGCCGAGAGGGCGCCGCAGGGCCGGCCCGTCGATCAGGCGGAGCCGGTTCCATCCGGCGATGCCGAGCGAGGCGCAGAGCCGCTCGTGCCGGGCGCTCGCCGTGTCATAGGCGGGGCGCACAACCCGCACCGCGAAGGGCATCGCCATCAGCGCGTTGACGGCGATCACCATGGCCGGCGCGGCGGCGTAAACCTCCCCGGAGCGCAGGAGAAGGACGAACCAGCCGGCGCCGATCACGGTCGGCGGCAAAACCAGAACGAGATTGGCGCCGCTGCCCGACAGCCATTCCAGCCATGAAGTCCGCTTTCCCCGCCGGCGATATTCGAGGGCGCGCCGGCAGGCGACCAGCGCGAGCGAAAGGGACACGGACAGAAAGGCGGCCGGGACGGCGAGAAGAAGGCTGGTGAGCGTGGCGCGCTGGACCGCTTCCTCGCTGACGAGTTTGCCGAGGTCGGCGGCGAGACCGGAGATGACGACAGCCGCCATCGGCCCGGCGACGAAAAGGAAGGCAAGCGCGATGACGAGCAGGTTGAGGGCTTTTTCGCCGCTCCCGGTCAGCACAAAGCGCCGCCGTCCCACCGATGCGTTCGCCATTGCCTGATAGGCGCCGCCGAAGCGGGCAATCGCGGCGAACGCCGCCAATGTCAGCACGATCTGCAGCAGGGTGAGCGCGACCGCGCGGGCCGGATCGAAATCGAAGCGCAGCGCCTGGTAGATCGCCACCTCCAGCGTCGTCGCACCGGGCCCGCCGCCGAGCAGGAGCACGATGGTGAAGGAGGTGATGCAAAGCATGAAGACGAGACCGGCGACGCCCGGCAGACTAGCGCGCATCGCCGGCCATTCGAGGAAGCGGAAGGCGGATCGCGCGCCCATGCCAAGCTGGGCGGCCAGCCGCCATTGATCGTCCGGGATCGTGTCGAGCGCCTGCAGGAGGAGCCTCGTCGCCAGCGGCAGGTTGAAGAAGACATGGGCGATCAGGATGCCGGACAGGCCGTATATGCCCGGCCAGTCGCCGCCCGCGAGCCCCGCCAGCACGCCGGAGAAGATGCCGGCGCTGCCGTATAGCGCGAGAACGCCGAGCGCGGCGACGATCGCCGGCAATGCCAGCGGCACGGCGAACAGCCTCAGCATCAGCGCTCGGCCGGGAAAGGCCTGCTGGCGCGAAAAGGCGCGCGCCACGAGAACCGCCGGCGCTATCGACAGGATGGTGGAAAGCAGGGCCTGGAGAAGCGTGAAACGGGCGACGCGGAAGAGATAGGGATCGAAAGCCTCGAGCGCGCCGCTCCAGTCGCTGCCCGCCTGGAACACAAGACCAGTGAGCGCGCCGCCGGCGACGAGCGCGATGGCGATAAGCGCGAGCGCCCCGGCGGTGATCCGCCGGTCGGCCGGCAACGCTATTTGCTCATCGCCGACAGCCATTCGTCGACCCACGCCTTGCGGTTCCTTGCAACCTCGTCGCTCGTGTAGATCAGGGACTTCGCCGGCGTGACCAGCTTGCCGAAAGCGGGATCGAGCGGCTTGTCGGTCCGGCCGGCCGGGTACATCCAGTTCGTCTCGGGGATGGCGTCCTGGAATTTCGGGCCCGTCATGAAATCGAGGAATTTTTCCGACAGCGGATTGGCCGCGCCTTTCTTCGTCATGGCGGCCACCTCGATCTGCATGTAATGGCCTTCCGGGAAGGAGGCGGCCCTGTAGCGGTCGGTCTTCTCCTCGATCATGTGGTAGGCGGGCGAGGTGGTGTAGGAAAGCACCATCGGGGCTTCGCCCTTCGTCAGCAGGCCATAGGCCTCGCTCCAGCCGGGCGTGACGGTCAGCACGCGCTCCTTCAGCTTCGCCCAGGCATCGGCGGCCTTGTCGCCGTAGATTTTCTTGATCCAGAGCACGAGGCCGAGGCCGGGCGTCGAGGTGCGCGGGTCCTCGATGGCGATCTTCTCCTTCGGATCGCCGTTCACCAGATCGTGCATGCTCTTCGGCGGGTCCTTCAGCTTCTCGCTGTCGTAGACGACGGCGAAATAGCCATAGTCATAGGGCACGAAGATATCGTCGCTCCAGCCGCCGGGAACGTTCAGCTTGTTCGCCAGATCGCCATGCGGCGCGAACAGACCCGTCGCCTTGGCGTCGGTCGTCAGATTGGTGTCGAGGCCGAGCACGATGTCGGCTTTTGTCGAGCCGCCTTCGAGCTTCAGCCGGTTGAGCAAGGCCACGCCGTCGGCGACCGAGACGAAGCGGACGCTGCACGCGCAATTGGCCTCGAACGCCTTCTTGACGATCGGGCCGGGACCCCAGTCGGCGGTGAAGCTTTCATAGGTGTAGATCGTCAGCTCGCCTTCGGCGGCGGCCGGCATCACGGCCAGCGGCGCCGAGAATGTGGCGATCAGGGCAGCCGTCAGGAAGGGGATTGTCCAGCGCATCGGCGCCTCCTTCTCGATCGGGGAACGAGGCGCTGGAACCGAAGCGTCTAATCCCTCCGCCGGTACAAGCCGGATCAGGTTCGACGGGTTGGCGGATCGCCTCTCAGCCGGTCCGCATGACGCGCCCGGCACCCCGTTAGAGCGAAAACGAGACATAGAGCGACGGGTGATGGGTTGCAAGCGAGAGCCAGTCAACCCCACGGCTCTGAACTCAGGTTAACAAGCTGTTATCCCCCTCCGTGGCGGGGGGGGGCCCCCGCCCCCCCCCCCCCCGCCCGGGGGGGGGGGGGGGGGGGGGGGGGGGGGGCGGGGCGGTACGAAACCCACCCCACAGGGGGGGGGGGGTGGGGAC
>JBQCFH010000442.1:0-2382 GCA_051959385.1 Rhizobiaceae bacterium
GTGGACGGGGCCTGGCCCGGGGGCCGCCTCGTCCCCCCCCCCAGGCCGGGGGGGTGGGGGGCGTAGCGACCGGAGGCGGAGAGGGGGAAATGAAATCCAGGATCAGGGGCGAGCCAACCAGGCCCCATTCTACCCCAACCTCCCCCTTGCCAGCTCCGCTCCCGCCCCGAGCGCCCTGAGCTTTGCTTCCGCGACCGCGCGCGAGCGTGGCGCCAGCCCGCAATTGGTGCAGGGCTGGATGCGCTCCGCATCGGCATGTTTCAGTGCCTCCCCGATCACCGCGGCAACTTCCTCCGGCGTCTCGACACGGTCGGTCGCCACGTCGATCGCGCCGACCAGGATCTGCTTGTCGGACAGCAGCGAGATCAGCGACATCGGCACGTGCGAATTGGCGCATTCGAGCGACACGCCGCCAATCGCGGAGGCATTCAGTGCCGGGAAGGTCTGCTCGTATTGCCGCCATTCCGAGCCGAGCGACCCTTTCCAGTCTATATTGGCCTTGATGCCGTAGCCATAGCAGATGTGCACGACCGTGGCGCATTTCAGCCCCTGCGCGGCGCGCTCCAGCGCCGCCACGCCCCATTCGTTGACCTCATCCATGAAGACGTTGAAAGCCGGCTCGTCGAACTGGATGACGTCGACGCCGGCCGCCTCGAGCTCCAGCGCCTCATCGTTGAGGATTTCGGCGAAGGCCATCGCCATGTCGGCGCGGCGGCCGTAATGCGCGTCGGCGAGCGTGTCGCAGATCGTCATCGGCCCGGGCAGCGTGAATTTCAGCCCGCCCGTCGCGTGCTTCCGGCAGAAGTCGGCCTGGTCACGATGCACCGGGGCCGGGCGCCGGATCGGCCCGGTCACGGTCGGCACATCGGCCTCATAGCGGTTGTTGCGGATGCCCATCCTGGTCATGCGCTGCCAGTCGATGCCTTCGACGCTCTCCAGGAAGCCATGCACGAAATGCCGGCGGAACTGTTCGCCGTCGGAAACCACCGCTATGCCGGCATCCTCCTGATGCTTGATCCACACCAGCGCGGCGTCGCGTTGCGCCTGCGCAAGCGCTTCGCCGTCCAGCTTCCATTCCGGCCAGAGCTTTTCCGTCTCCGCGAGCCAGCCGGGCTTGGGCAGGCTGCCGGCGATCGTGGTGGGAAAGAGCATGGTCATGACCTCTTCTTCTCGCGCGTCGCCTGCCAGCGCGCCATGGTCTCGGGCGGCCAGTACTGGCGTACGTCATAGAATTCGGGCACGGCGGGCACGCCTTCCGGCAGCGTCACCCAGGGCAGCTTCGTGGAGGTATAGATGTGGATGTCGGGCGGCATCGCCGCCGGCTCGTCGAGCGCGCCGACCCGCATGAAGTTCACGGCCTCGCCGGAGCCGGCATAGTGGCTCCATAGCGCCACGCGGCAGTTGGGGCAGCGCAGGATGATCTGCCCCTTGCCGGAGAGGCTCGGCGTGACGACGCGCTCCGGCTCGCCGGCCAGAAGCTCGACGCGGTCGGCCTCGATCATGGCGTTGACGGCGAAGGCCGAGCCGGTCTCGCGCTGGCACCAGCTGCAATGGCAGCAATGCACGAAGAAGGGCCGGCTGTTCATCCGGTAGCGGACCTGCCGGCAGGCGCAGCCGCCCTCGAATGTTTCCGCCATCAGGATCGCCTTCAATGTTCAGGCCGGCAGCGCACCGGTCCTCTTGGCCGTCCATTCGGCGATGTAGTCCATCAGGCCGGGCGATAGGCAGTCGTAGGGCTCCAGCCCGGCCTTCTTCAGCCGGTTGCGGATGCCCTTCATCTTCGCCGGCTGCACGCCGGCCTCGATGATGGAGGAAACGAACGCGGCGAAGCCCGGCGGCGCCCAGCCGCTCTCGCGGAACTTCTCCGGATGGATGAAGGACAGGCCCTTGAAGGGATGGTCGCGCTCGACCGGCCCGTACATATGGACGCCGCAGGCGCGGCAGGCATGGCGCTGGATCAGCGCCTTCTTGTCGATGACCTTGAGCTTCGACTTATTGGCGGCGACCTTGACGTTCTCTGTCGGCACGACCGCTACGATCGAGAACAGCGCGCCGGCCGGTTTCCAGCATTTGGTGCAGCCGCAGGCGTGGTTGTGCGCGATCTGCCCGGTGACCTCGACTTCCACCGGGTTGTTCACGCAATCGCATACCAGCGTGCCGCCCTTGAACCTGGCGCTCTTCTTCGGCAGCCCCTTGTCGATGTTCGGATGCAGCTTTTCCGGCATGTTCTCCTCCCTCTGAACGCAAGTCGCCGGTCCGGCGCCGGCGGCTCTTCTCCTCCTGAAATCAGTATACGACGACGCTTCTGATCGACTTGCCCTCGTGCATGAGGTCGAAGCCCTTGTTGATCTCCTCGAGCTTCAGCGTGTGGGTGATCATCGG
>JBQCFH010000443.1:0-4813 GCA_051959385.1 Rhizobiaceae bacterium
TGGCTGGCCTATGGCGTCGCCCATTACATGAAGGTCACCGGCGACCGCTCGATCCTGAACAGGGAGGTGCCGTTCATCATCGGCGAGCCGCTGAAGGAGGGCGAGCACGATTCCTTCTTTACGCCCAAGATATCGGACGAGAAGGCGTCGATCTATGAGCACGCCGCGCGCGGGCTCGACCTGGCGATCAAGCGCACCGGGGCGACCGGCCTGCCGCTTATCCTCGGCGGCGACTGGAACGACGGCATGAACCGGGTTGGCGAAGGCGGCAAAGGCGAGAGCGTCTGGCTCGGCTGGTTCCTCCTGAAAACGCTCGACGATTTCATCCCCGTCGCCCGCGAATTCAACGACGACAAGCGCGCCACCCGCTGGGCGGCGCATGCCGAGAAGCTGGCCAGGGCGCTCGATGGCCCGGCATGGGACGGCGAGTGGTACAGGCGCGGCTCCTACGACGACGGCACGCCGCTCGGCTCGCATCTTTCGGATGAATGCAGGATCGACTCGATCGCGCAATCCTGGAGCGTGCTGTCGGGCAGGGGCGATCCGAAGCATGCGGCGGAAGCGATGGATTCGGCGAGCCGGCTGCTGGTCGACGACGAACTCGACATCGTCAGGCTGTTCACGCCGGCCTTCGACAAGACGCCGAAGGAGCCGGGCTACATCAAGAGCTATCCGCCGGGGGTGCGGGAGAACGGCGGCCAATACACGCATGCGGCGACATGGTTCGTCATCGCGCTCGCCGAGCTCGGGCGCGCGGACGAAGCCTGGCACGCCTTCCGCAAGTTGAACCCCGTCGAACATGCTCTCGACGAGGAAAGCGCCGAGCGCTACCGCGTCGAGCCGTATGTGGTCGCCGCCGACATCTATGGCAGCGACGACAAGGGCGGCCGCGGCGGCTGGACCTGGTACACCGGCTCAGCCGGCTGGCTCTATCGCGCGGCCGTCGAGGGGATTCTCGGCATCCGCAAGGAAGGCGAACGGCTGATCGTCTCACCGTCCCTGCCGAGCGAATGGGATGGCTTTTCCGCGGTGCTCAGGCCCGGAAACGCCGTCTATCGCATCCGGGTTGCACGAGGCGCCACCGCGGGGATGGAAATCAACGGTAAGAAGAGCAGCGGGAATTCCTTCAGGATCGAAGCCGACGGCGAGTTCGATGTGGTGGTGACGGTCGCCGGCAAGCGAGAGCGCCTGGCGAAGAGGAAACAGGCCAACGCCGCGGAGTAACTGCCTCCGCGGCCACAATTCCCTGCCGAAGAACCTGCTTGCCTACGGAGAACGGCTTCTACCCGAAAACCGCGCCGTACATGGCATGGGCGGCGCCGGCGACTAACGCGATGATGAGGAACGAGATCACGCCGGCGACAAGCCCGGCGATCAGGCAGAGCCCGTCGCGCTCGGATAAGGCAAGCGACAGCAGGAAGATGGAAAAGGCCGGCAGCCAGTTGCCGAAAGGGATCGGCAGCGTCACGGCGATCCCGAGGATGAGCGCCACCACGCCGATCAGGCGGTCGGCCGCACGCTCGCTCCGGAAAGGCCAGTAGCGGGGCTGGATCAGCCTTTCCAGCCACCGGAGCCGGGGCATGGCTCTTGCCGTCATCTGCCTGAACCTGTCCGCCGGGATCGACCGGTCAAGCACCGAGCGCGGCAGCCAGACCCTTGCCTGGCCGAGCATCATCTGGACGGCCACGATGACGAGCGGCGGCCCGAGGACGACCGTCGTCCCGGGCGGCAGCGGCAGAAGGTTGATCGCGGCGAAGAACGCAAGCAGCGCGGCGAGGCTGCGGTCGCCGAGTGCCTCCCGCACCTGCAGGATGGTGACTGCCTCCGATGCGTCGCGCGACAGCTCCTCGAAAACGAGCGACATGCGGCGCGGTGGACGGGCGCCACATACACCAGCCGCCGGGGCTTGGTCTGCCTCCATCATTTCTTGTCTCAATGCCGTGCCTCGCCGGACCGAACTTTGCCCGTTCGCCCATTATTCCGAATGGCTGTTAAAGACTGATTGTGGCGCAAGCAACCGCGCTGAGGCCGCAATCTCAGCTTCGCTCGGCGGCGCGCGCCAGGCCCGGTTCCAGATCGCCATAGCCGGTGCGCCGCTTTTCGTATCCGAGTCCCAGCATTCTGGCGGCGTTCACCGCCACTTTCTCCAACTCCGGGTCGTCGGTCTGGGCGAGATAGATGACCTTCTCGTAATTGCCGAAGAAGTCCTTGGCGAGTTCCGGATGCTTGTCCAATCCGAGCGGCTTGATGAAGAAGGCTTCGAACTGGCGGCACAGAAAGTCCGTCATGTAGAAGGACATCATATCGTCCTCGGCGACTTTCTCGAAGTTCGACATGCCTTGATAGAAGGCGAAGCAGTGAGGGCCGGGCATCCGCTCGACGCCATGTTTCGCGAGCACCTTATCGAGCATTCCGCCCGTGCCGCAGTCGGCATAGCCGGCGAAGATGTGCCTGTAGCCTTCCGCGCGCGCCTTCTCGATCGCCGCGTCCATCGCAGGCGCGATGCGGTCCGGCTTGTAGTGATACTCCGCCGGCAGGCAGGTGAGATCGATGTGATCGAGCCCGAGACGCTCCTTAACGGCGAGCACCTCGCGGGCGATCATCCCGCAGGCGATCACCAGAACCTTTTCGGCGTAGGGGCGTTTCATGACGGTCACTATAGCACCGCCGCCTCCGCAAAGGCGGCTACGAGGAGGAATATAATGAGGATCGGGGTCATTTCACGCGCAATGGTAGTACTTGCGGTCGCAGCCTATGCGGCAGGCTGCGCCAATACCATCCGCGGGGCCGGGCAGGACACGGCGAACGCCATCAACGCAACGCAGCACGCGGGCAAGAAGATCGACCGGGCGGCCAAGTACTGATCGGCTCGGCATGGCCGCAGCCGCGCTCCTATGCTCGGCGGGACATTGTCCCGCCGTCAGCTTGCGGCGCGCAGATTGTGCTTGCGCTTCATGAAGTCCTTGGCGGTCTCGACGGCAACGGCGGCGTCGCGGCAATAGGCGTCGGCGCCCACAGCCTTGCCGAACTCCTCGTTGAGCGGAGCGCCGCCCACCAGCACGACGTAGTCGTCGCGCATGCCCTTTTCCTTCAGCGTGTCGACGACGACCTTCATGTAGGGCATGGTCGTGGTGAGCAGCGCCGACATGCCGAGAATGTCCGGCTGGTGCTCCTCGATCGCAGCCAGATACTTCTCGACCGAATTGTTGATGCCGAGGTCGATCACGTCGAAGCCGGCGCCCTCCATCATCATGCCGACGAGGTTCTTGCCGATGTCGTGGATGTCGCCCTTGACCGTGCCGATGACGAGCTTGCCCTGCTTCGGTGCGCCGGTCTCGGCCAGAAGCGGGCGCAGGATCGCCATGCCGGCCTTCATCGCGTTGGCCGAGAGCAGCACCTCCGGCACGAAAAGGATACCGTCGCGGAAATCCTCGCCGACGATGCGCATCCCCTCGACCAGCGCTTCGGTCAGTACCTTGTAAGGCATCCAGCCGCGCTCGAGCAGGATGTGCGTTCCCTCCTCGATTTCCTCTTTCAGCCCGTCATAGAGATCGTCGTGCATCTGCTGCACGAGTTCTTCGTCGGAGAGTTCGGAAAGGATGATCTCGTCGTCGGACATGGACTGCTCCTTCGGTCGCGGCCCGCTGGCGTCGGCCCGCGCTGACATGCGGGCCATACATATTCTTCTCTGCCCGGTGGCATATAGCCGATTTGCGACGCGGTGCAAAAATAAAGCGACTGAAATTCAAGCGGTTCTCCAGTGCAGCTTCTTTGCCGCTTTTGCGACACGCGCTGGCGCTTGCTGAACGTTTCGGGCTAGATGCATGACTACGATCCGGGCAGAAGCGGCCAGCCCTCGCCAAAGCCGCGCGATTGCTCAACATCTGATCTGGGGAATGGGTTCATGGAAGAGAACCTGACAAGCGAACATGGAGCCGCCGGCGGAAGGCGCGGGCGCGCGGATCGCGGCGGCGGCGCGGCGGCGCGGCGTGCCGCGCGCTCGGGCGGCGGCCCGGGCGTCCAGCAGCCCTACATCAACCGCAAGATCAGGCTCTACGAAGTGCTCGACGAGGAAGGCCTGGCGCTCATCGAGAAGAACGCCGACACGGTGCTGGAAGAGGTCGGCATCATCTTCCGCGACGACGCCGAGGCGCTGCAGCTCTGGAAGGAGGTCGGCGCGGACGTACGCGGCGAGCGCGTGCATTTCCCGAAGGGGCTCTGCCGCTCGCTATTGAAGACCGCGCCGGAAGTTTTCACGCAGCATGCGCGCAATCCCGAGCGCTCGGTGCAGATCGGCGGCAATGCGACGGTGTTCGCGCCGGTCTACGGGCCGCCTTTCGTGCGCGACCTCGACGGCAACCGGCGTTACGCCACGATCGAGGATTTCCGCAATTTCGTGAAGCTCTCCTACCTGGCGCCATCGATGCACCATTCCGGCGGCACCGTCTGCGAGCCGGTCGATATCCCGGTCAACAAGCGCCATCTCGACATGGTGTTTTCGCACATGCGCTATTCCGACAAGCCCTTCATGGGCTCGGTCACTGCGCCGGAACGTGCGGAGGACACGGTCGCGATGGCGAGGATCCTCTTCGGCGAAAAGTTCGTCGAGGAGAACACGGTCATCATCAACCTGATCAACGCCAACTCGCCGATGGTCTTCGACGAGACCATGCTCGGCGCGGCCAAGGTCTATGCCCGCAACAACCAGGCGACCATCATCACGCCCTTCATCCTCGCCGGCGCGATGAGCCCGGTGACGGTGGCCGGTACGCTGACCCAGATTCTCGCCGAGGTGCTCGCGGGGGCTTCCTTC
>JBQCFH010000444.1:0-8500 GCA_051959385.1 Rhizobiaceae bacterium
CGGAATGTTTGGAACCCGCCCCGCGCAGCCCATCTTGGCCAGTGGTCGCAATGACCCGGTAAAGGCCGGACATATGAGCGCAAGCGATCCGACGCACAGTCAAACCCAATCTTGCAAGCAGGGGGCCGTCCACATATGGATTCCGGTCTTCCGACCCTCGCTGCGCTCGTGTCGGAAACCGGAATGACGCGGCATTTGCCCTTGCCCGCTTTCAAAGCCAGGTGAGCCGGTCATCCTCGAGCTTCAGGATACGATCCTGCGGCGTGTCGATGCTGGCGGCCTCGTCGCCGGGCACGCCCTCGATGAGATGGAAGAGCGCGCGCATGACGCCGCCATGGATGACGCCCACGGTCTCCTGCGTCAGTTCCTCCAGCCAGCCGCGCACGCGTTCCGCCAACATCGCATAGCTTTCGGCCGCCTCGCCCGGCGGGCGGAAATTCCATTTGTCCGCGAGCCGGCGCTCGATGGCGCCCGGGCAGCGGATTTCGATCTCGTCGGCGACATAGCCCTGCCAGTCGCCGAAATTCACCTCCATCAGCCGCGCATCCGTATGGAAGTCGTCCGGCGGCAGGCCCATCTGGATGCGCACGCGGCGCATGGTCTCGCAGGTGCGGCGCAGCGGGCTCGCGACGAAATCGAAGCCGGGCGCCTTGCCAAGGATGCCAGCGAGCTTGCGGCCGTTCTCGTCTGCCTGGCTCCAGCCGGTCGAGTTGATATCGACATCCTCCTGGCCCTGGAAACGCACGGCCACATTCCAGTCGGTCTGGCCGTGGCGCACAAAATAGGAGAGCGGATATTTCGCCACTGGCGGCTGGCCCGGAATGAAAGGGACGACGTTCAGTCCTTGACGACGGAAATGTCGGGCGCGTCGACCGCCTTCATGCCGACGACGTGATAGCCGGAATCGACATGATGCACCTCGCCGGTCACCCCGCGCGACAGGTCGGAGAGGAAGTAAAGGCCGGCATCGCCGACCTCTTCGATGGACACGCTGCGCTTCAGCGGCGCGTTGTATTCGTTCCAGCGCAGGATGTAGCGGAAATCGCCTATGCCGGACGCGGCGAGCGTCTTGATCGGCCCTGCCGAGACGGCGTTGACGCGGATGCCCTTGCCGCCGAGATCGACCGCAAGATAGCGCACGCTCGCCTCCAGCGCCGCCTTGGCGACGCCCATGACGTTATAGTGCGGCATGACCTTTTCCGCGCCGTAATAGGTGAGCGTGAGCAGCGAGCCGCCCTTCTCCATCAGCTGCTCTGCGCGCTTGGCGATCGCCGTGAAGGAATAGACGGAGATATCCATGGTGCGCTGGAAGTTCTCGCGCGACGTCTCGACATAGCGGCCGGTCAGCTCGTCCTTGTCGGAAAAGGCGATGGCGTGCACGACGAAATCGAGCCCGCCCCATTTGCGGCCGACCGCGTCGAAGACCGCATCCATCGAGGCGACGTCGGTCACGTCGCAATGGCCGGCGACATCCGCGCCGAGCTCCTGGGCAAGCGGCTCGACCCGCTTCTTCAGCGCCTCGCCCTGGTAGGTCAGCGCCAGTTCGGCGCCCTGGGCGGCGCAGGCTTTCGCGATGCCCCAGGCGATCGAGCGGTTGTTGGCCACGCCAAGGATCAATCCCCGTTTGCCGGCCATGAGGCCGTTGCCGATTGCCATCCCATCCTTCTCCGCATTCTCGGCGCGCAGCGGACGGAAGCAGGGACGCCTCCGCGACAAAGCGCGTCCCGTGCCTATCGCACAGGCGTCGGAAGCCTTCAAGCTTGCGGGGACGCGGCGGGGCAGTTGGGCCGCTTAATGAGGCATCGCCCTTCTTGCCCCTCCTTACCCCCACCCCTAACCCCTCCCCACAAGGGGAGGGAGATGCCGGCACCACTTTCCGCGCAAAACATCGAAGTTTGCGCATGCCGCGCCGGGCTAAAGTCCCCCTCCCCCTTGTGGGGGAGGGGTTAGGGGTGGGGCTAACTTCGCATGCGCTACCCTGACCGAAAAGGGCGAGGACAGGGGTCACACGCTCGCCTTCTTCATCAGCGCCTCGAGCTCCGCGTCGCCTTTCTCCGGCAGCATGACGCGGACGTGGACGTAGAGGTCGCCATGGCCGCCCGCCTTGTCCGGCAGGCCGCGGCCCTTCAGGCGCAGCACCTTGTCCGAGCTCGACCAGGGCGGGACGGTGACCGCCACCTTGCCGCTCGGCGTATCGGCGGCGACCTTGGCGCCGAGCACGGCGTCGCGCAGCGCGACCGGCAGGTCGGAGTGCAGGTCCCTGCCCTCGACGCGAGAGCGCGAATTCTTGCGGAAACGGATCTTCACCAGCGCGTCGCCCGGCTTGCCGCCGAAGGGCGACGGTTCGCCCTGCCCCTTCAGCCGGATTGTCTGGCCGTCCTCGACGCCCTTGGGCAGCTTTACCGCGATCTTGCGTCCACCGGGAAAGACGGCCGTCACCTTGGCGGCGGTGACCGCGTCCTCGATGTCGATGTCGAGTATGGCGTTCAGATCGGCGCCCGCCGGCGCCTGCTGGGTGCCGCCGCCTCCGCCCGCGCTGCGGCCGAAGCCGCGCCCGAATATCTCGGAGAAGATGTCATGCGCGCCGCCGAAGGCATCGCTGCCGGCCGTGCTCGAACGGAACTCGAAATGCGAACCGCCAGGCCCCTGCCGCGACTGGCGGAAACCGGCGAACGGATCGCCGCCCGGATGGCCCTCGAAGCCCTGGAAGCGCGGCTTTCCCTCCGCATCGATCTCGCCGCGGTCGAAGGCGGCGCGCTTCTTCTCGTCGCCGACGATCTCGTAGGCCTGGTTGGCCTCGGCAAAGCGCTCCTTGGCCTTCGGATCGTCCGGATTCTGGTCCGGATGATATTTCTTGGCCAGCTTCCTGTAAGCCGACTTGATTTCCTTGGCCGAGGCGTCCTTGGCGACGCCCAACACCTGGTATGGATCGCGCATGCTTCCTGCCTGACGGGATTGATACGGATAGTCGCCTTTATATGCGTCCGGGTAGGAAGAAATTCCAGTCCGTCAAGGGGCGTTCAGGACGCCGCGAGCGCGCGCAGGCGCCAGCCGCCGGGATCGTCGAGACAGGCCTCGCCATGGTAAAGGCTGATGCCGTCGAAGCGAGTGACGGAGGTCGAAAAACGCCGGCACAGATGGCCGTTCTCCTGGTATTCGCTCAGGCCGGTGATCTGGCCTTTCGCGCCGGTCGCAGGGTTGGTCCAGGCAAGCCCGTCGGGGCCGAGTTGCCCCGGGTCGACCGAGGTGGCGGCGTTGCGGATCGTCTCCTCGTCGGTGACGCCATGTGTCGAAGCCGCATTGGCGACAGAACCCGTGATGATCGACCGGTCCGTTTCGGCGCGGGACAGCGCGTTGCCCGACGCGCAGGCGGCAAGGCCGATCGGCAGGACGAGCGCCAGAAGCTTGCTCCACGACCCGGCAAACATCACGCCACGCAGCGCCTTACCTTGCGCTCCACGCAACAATCGGCATTCTCCCGCAGAAACGTCAGGAAAACACTATGACCAACGCACCGTTAACAACCGATGACTTCACGGAAAGCGCCGAGCCGTTCGAGCTCTTCGCTTCCTGGTTCAAGGACGCCGAAAAGAGCGATCCCAACGAACCGAACGCCATGGCGCTGGCGACCGTGGACAAGGACGGCTTGCCGGACGTGCGGATGGTGCTGCTCAAGGGCTTCGACCATAATGGCTTCGTCTTCTATACCAATCTCGAAAGCCGCAAGGGCACGGAGCTCGCCCAGAACATGAAGGCGGCGCTCTGCTTCCACTGGAAGTCGCTGCGCCGGCAGGTGCGCGTGCGCGGCCCGGTCGAGCGCGTCAGCGACGCCGAAGCCGACGCCTATTTCGCCTCAAGGCCGCGCGGCAGCCGCATCGGCGCCTGGGCCTCGAAGCAGTCGCGGCCGCTCGAAAGCCGCTTCGCTCTGGAAAAGGCGGTCGCCGAATACACGGCGAAATATCCGCTGGGCGAAATCCCGCGGCCGCCGCACTGGTCCGGTTTCCGGATCGTGCCGCAGATGATCGAGTTCTGGGCCGACCGGCAATTCCGCCTGCACGACCGCGTCGTGTTCGACCGGGCGGCGGAAGGCGGGTGGAAAAAGGCGCGGCTTTATCCGTGAGCGGGAAATTCACCGCTCCGGCGCTTGCGGACGCATGATCCAGCGGAATGCGGCAAGGGCGGCGAAGCCGAGCAGCGGCCAGACGGCCCAGAAATGGCCGTGCCAGGTCAACAGATTGACGCCGACGAGGCCGAGCCCGATTGCGAGCAGCGTAGCGGGGCCACGGAGCGCCGGCGCGAGTTTCCGTGCGAGGGACGAGGCGGCTATCACGGCAAACGCCAGAAGCGGCCACGCCGCCCAGAAATCTCCGCTCCAGGTTGCAAGGTTGACCGCAACGACGATGATTGCGGCGAAGCCGAGGGACCCAAGCTGGCGCGGCACGGAGCCGAAGCGCGTCGATATGAGTTCCGGCTCCCTCCGCCTCGCGCCTTCCTCGCGCGATGGAGAAGGCGGAGCTGCCGGCCTCGGCAACTCGTTCCGAGGCGCATCGCGGCCGGCGATGCGGATCGCGTAGCTCGGCACCGTCTCCTGCAGGTTCTTCACCGCCAGGTCGCCGAGAAAGTCGAAGTCGACGGAGACCTTGTTGCGGACCTGGTCATAGACGTTGCGCGAGATCAGGATGCCTCCCGGAGAGGCCGATTCCTGCAGACGCGCGGCGATGTTGACGCCGTCGCCGTAGATATTGTCGCCGTCGACGATGACATCGCCGAGATTGATGCCGATGCGGAAAAGCATGGGCGTTCCGTCATGGACGTCGTCGATGCGGGCGAGCTCGCCCTGGACATCGACCGCCCCCCGCACCGCTTCGACGACACTTGAAAATTCGGCGAGCAGCCCATCGCCCCAGGTGTTCACCACCCGTCCGGAATGCGCCTCGATCAGGCGCGCCATGGCGTCGCGAAGGCGCTTCAGCCGGGCAAGCGTCCCCTCCTCGTCGGCCTCCATCATGCGGGAGTAGCCATACACGTCCGCCGAGAAGATCGTTGTCAGCTTGCGGCGCGTTTCGGCCATGGCATCTCGTTCCTGATTCCGTCGCATCCCTAGAGTGTTCACGGCAGGATGGAAACAGTCCACTCGCTAGCTGGGCTCAGAACGCAGGTAAACGATCTGCCATCGATCCCCTCTCCGCCTCGCGGAGCCTGTCCTCGGGCCGGCCGAAGGCCGGACCCGAGGGCTCGGCACCTCTCCCCCACTCCGTGAGGGGAGAGGATGGGAGCCAAGCATCACAGCCGGCGCATCCTCTCCCCTTTTGAGGGGGAGAGGTGTCGAGCGAATGCGAGGCGGAGAGGGGGTGTTCCAGCCGTGTTGAAGGAGTCCTGCTGCTTCAGGCAGGCTTCTTGCGCGCCATAAACGCCTGGAAGGCGGCTTTCGCCTCGTCGGAAATCAGGCGGGCGGCGAAGAGCCGGCTCTCCTCCCTGATGCGGGCGACGAGAGCGTCGCGGTCGCCGCGCATCAGGTCGCGCGCGATCCTGAGCGCTTCCGGCGGCTTGGCGGCGATGCGCTCCGCCGCCGCGAACACCGCCTCTTCCAACTCCGCCTCGCCGACCACGTCATAGATCAGACCGCACGCCTTGGCCCGCTCGGCCGAAAACGGCTCGCAAAGGCCGAGCAGCGCGAAAGCCTGCTGGCGCCCCATCAGAAGCGGCGCGATCAGGCTGGAACCGGCCTCCGGCGTGATGCCGAGATCGACGAAGGGCGTGTGGAACAGGGTCCGCGGCGTGGCGAAGGTGAGGTCGCAATGGAGGTGAAGGGTCGTGCCGATGCCCACCGCGATGCCGTCGACGCCGGACACCATCGGCTTTGCGGAGCGCGCCAGGGCCTCCAGAAGATCGAAAGCCTCGCTGCCGTGCTTGCCGCCCATGGAAAAGGCGAGGAAATCGGCAAGGTCGTTGCCGGCGGAGAAAGCGCCGGGCACGCCGAGGAAGACGTGGCAGCGCACGGCCGGATCGGCATCGCCGGCCTTCAACGCGTCGGTCATCGCCACATACATGGCGCGGGTGATGGCGTTCTTCTTCTCCGGCCGGTTGAGCCGGATCACCTGCACCGCGCCGCGGCGTTCGACATTGATGTGTTCGGTCATGGGTCCCCTACGTCAAGGTAAGCGCAAACGATGTTCGCCCCCCACTCCGGTTTTGCTTCGCAAAACCACCTCTCCCCCGATCGACGGGGGAGAGGAAGCGCCGGCCGCGCGGCTTGGCGCCCTTCCTCTACCCCACGAATGTGGGGGAGAGGTGCCGACCCCGCCTGTATCGCGGCACGAAACGGTCGGCCGGCTTCTTCGGTCGGACCGCGATACTGGCGACGGGAGGCGGAGTGGGGGTCGAATTTCATCAGCATTCCCCTCCCGCTCACGCCAAAACAGCGGCGGCCGCCTCGTCCAGGCTGGCGGCTCCGTTGACCACGCGATCCTTCAGTACCGAGGCCTCGGGAAGCAGGTTTTCCGCGAAGAAGCGGCAGAGCGCGGTTTGCGCGGGGGCATTGGCGACCCGCGCGCCGCGCGCCATCAGCGCCGCCCCGGCGGCAAGCGAGAAGAGCCTCAGATAGGGCGTGGCGCCGGCAAGCGCTTCGGAAATGCGCCCGTCCGCCTGCGCCCTCTGCAGGAAGCGCGTCGCCTCCTCCAGTTCGCCGAGCGCGCGCTCCAGATGGCCGGCGGTGTGGCCGAAGCCGGGCAGGTTCGATGCGCGCAGCGCCTCCACCTCGCCGCGCAATTCGCCGATATAGGCATGGACGTGCTCGCCGCCGCTAAGCGGCAGCTTGCGGGTGACGAGGTCGATGGCCTGGATGCCGTTGGTCCCCTCATAGATCGGCGCGATACGGGCATCGCGATAAAGCGCGGCGGCGCCCGTCTCCTCGATGAAGCCCATGCCGCCATGCACCTGTACGCCGATCGAGGCCACCTCGACGCCGATATCGGTCGAGAATGCCTTGGCGAGCGGGGTCAGAAGGCCGGCGCGGTCCTGCCAGTGCCGGCGCTCCTCGCCTTGCGCCGCGCGGGCCATGTCGAGCGCATGGGCGCAGGAATAGCAGATGGCGCGCGCGGCTTGCGTCAGCGCCATCATGGTCAGGAGGTTGCGGCGCACGTCGGGATGCTCGACGATCGGGCTCATGCCCTGGCCCATAGGGCTCGATCTTTCGCCGTTTCCACCCCACCCCCGGCCTTCGGCCGGACCCTCCCCGTCGAGGGGAGGGAGGGCGCCAGACTCGCCGACCTCCTCCCCCTCGACAGGGGAGGTGGCCCCCACGGGTCCTGCCTTCGGCAGGCCCGAGGACAGGCTCCGGGCCGGAGGGGATGAATTCGACTTCCGTAGGTCAGCATAGCCCGGCGCGCGACCCTGCCGGCGTTCCCCGGCATAGGCTTTCGCCTTCTGGTAGGCGGCCTCGGCGACGGCGACGCCCTGGATGCCGATCGCCAGCCGGGCGTTGTTCATCATGGTGAACATGCAGGCGAGCCCCTTGTTCTCCTCGCCGACCAGCCAGCCGACCGCGCCCGGCGTCTCGCCGAACTTGCCGTCTCCATAGATCATGGTGCAGGTCGGCGAGCCGTGGATGCCGAGCTTGTGCTCGATCGAGGCGCAGTGGACGTCGTTGCGCGCGCCGAGCGTGCCATCGGCATTGACCAGGTATTTCGGCACCAGGAAGAGCGAGATGCCGCGCGTGCCGGCCGGCGCGTCGGGAAGGCGCGCCAGTACCAGATGCACGATGTTGTCGGTGAAATCGTGCTCGCCATAGGTGATGAATATCTTCTGGCCGAAGATGCGGTAGGTGCCGTCGCCGGCCGGCTGGGCGCGGGTGCGCAGCGCATTGAGGTCGGAGCCGGCCTGCGGCTCGGTCAAATTCATCGTCCCCATCCACTCGCCCGAGACGAGCTTGCCGAGATAGACCCGCTTCAATTCCTCCGAGGCGTGCTTCTCGATCGCCTCCACGGCGCCGAAGGTGAGCGTCGGCCCGACGGCGAAAGCCATCGAGCCGGAATTCCACATTTCAAGCACGGCGACCGACAGCATGGCCGGCAGGTTCTGCCCGCCATATTCGGCAGGCCCGGCCAGCGCGTTCCAGCCGGCCTCGATCCAGCGCGCGTAGAGTTCCTTCCAGCCGGGCGGCGTGGTGACCGCGCCGTCGTCCCAGACCGCACCCGTCTCGTCGCCGGCCTTGTAGAGCGGCGCGATCTCCTCGCCGGCGAAACGTCCTGCCTCCTCCAGGATGGCATCGGCAAGGTCCTCGGTGAGGTCGCCGAGCCTGCCCTCCTCGATCGCGGCGCTCAGGCCGGCGACGTTTTTCAGCGTATGCGCGATCTCAGCGACTGGCGCCCGATACATGCGTGCCGACCTCCCGATCCATCTTTTGTTATGGACGGCGCGGTTGTACCGCGCCTGCCCCAGCGGGTATAGGAATCTGGAGCCGGAATGACAATCAGCCATTGGGCGGCCATTGGGCGGCCGT
>JBQCFH010000445.1:0-2017 GCA_051959385.1 Rhizobiaceae bacterium
ATCCTCGGGCTTGTCCCGAGGATCTGCGGTGGCTTGCCGCTTGTCGTTCTGCGAGCCGTCAGGCGTTGGTCCAATGATTTGCCGCATGACGGAAGCAGATCCTCGGGACAGGCCCGAGGATGACGGCCGCAATCCATCACGTGCCGATCACGAAAGCATGAATTTCCGGCGGCGTGAAACTTCCGCCGCTGCCGGCCCGTGTCTCCCGACGCCCATCAAGGGATCAACCAGGGAGACTTTCATGTTTACTCGCAATATCGCCGCCGCCGTTTTCGCCGGCTCCGTCGCCTTCGCCGCTCTCGGCGGCGCGGCCTATGCCAAGGACCCGATGGTCGGCGGCGCGCCGATGTACGCCAGCAAGAACATCATCGAGAACGCCGTCAATTCGAAGGACCACACGACGCTGGTCGCGGCGGTCAAGGCCGCGGGCCTCGTCGAAACGCTCGAAGGCAAGGGGCCCTTCACGGTATTCGCGCCGACCAACGAGGCATTCGCCAAGCTGCCGAAGGGCACGGTCGAGATGCTGCTCAAGCCGGAGAACAAGGCCAAGCTGACCAAGATCCTGACCTGTCATGTGATCGCGGCCGACGCGACCTCTTCGGTCGTGAAGAAGATGGTCAAGGAGGATGGCGGCGCCCACAAGGTGAAGACCGTCGGCGGCTGTGTGCTGACGCTGCGCGACAAGAACGGCCACGTCACCGTCACCGACGAGAACGGCGACACGGCGCATGTCACCATCGCCGACGTCAAGCAGTCGAACGGCGTCATCCACGTCATCGACAAGGTGCTGCTGCCGAAGTCGTAAGCCTTGCCGGACCGGCTGCCTGCGGCTGCCGGTCCGGCTCGCAGAAGGCCGGCCGCGCCGCTTCCCCGGAGCCGGCCGGTCTTCCGCCCCGCCCGTCGTTCCTGTCCGAACCGTTCAGGCGACAGCCGCATCAGGCGGAAAACGGGCGGGGCGCTTTCGTTCCGCGATGCGTTCCCGAAGATGTGAAGGTGCATCCGGCAAAAATGATGCGGGGATCGACGCGTCATATCGCATGATATTGGCTGACACGGAACGGATGCTCCGTTGCTCACCCACCCCCGGCCTATCGGCCGGACCCTCCCCGTCGAGGGGAGGGAGGGCGCCAGACTCGCCGCCCTCCTCCCCCTCGACGGGGGAGGTGCCGCCGAAGGCGGCGGAGGGGGTGAATCACGGAGGAACGATCTCAGTGCGAGTGGTATGTAACGCCAAGCTGCTGAATGCGGGCGAATCCTGTTGAAGGAGAATGCAACGATGAACCGGCGCAACTTTCTCTACGCCTCGACCGGCATGCTGGCGATTGCGGCGGGCGGATCGACGCTTCTGCGGTTGTTGTTGTCCGCCGGCCCCGCCAGTGCCGAGACTTTCGAGGTCACGAAGACCGACGCCGAATGGCGCAAGATCCTGACGCCCGACCAGTACGAAATCCTCAGGCAGGAGGGAACGGAGCCGCCGTTTTCGAGCCCGCTCCTCAACGAGCACCGCGCCGGAATTTTCCACTGCGCCGGCTGCGATCTCGCGCTCTATTCGTCCAAGACGAAATTCGATTCCGGAACGGGGTGGCCGAGCTTCTGGGAGGCTCTGCCGAACGCCGTCGGCACCAAGTCCGACTACGCGCTCCTGATGGAGCGCACCGAGGTCCATTGCCGGCGCTGCGGCGGCCATCTCGGGCATATATTCGACGACGGGCCGCCGCCGACCGGCAAGCGCCACTGCATCGACGGCCTGGCGCTGACCTTCAAGCCGGATGCGGCCAAGGCGAGCTGAGGCCTGCCTGCCTCATCGGATGTAAATCGAAGCCCCCCTCTCCGTCTCGGCTTCGCCTCGACACCTCTCCCCCCGTTCCGGGTGGAGAGGACGGGCCTCCGGCTTGGCTCCCGTCCTCTCCACCACGAAGTGGGGGAGAGGTGTCGAGGCGAAGCCGAGACGGAGAGGGGGCTATTCCGTCATAGGCCTTGCCCTGCCGCTTTTGGAGAAGCAGAGCAGGGACCTGCG
>JBQCFH010000446.1:0-2446 GCA_051959385.1 Rhizobiaceae bacterium
CGACCGGCTCGTCGCCAGCGGCAAGCCCAAGATCGTCGCCATCATCGCAACGGCCCGCAAGCTGCTCACCATTCTCAACGCCATCATCCGAGACCAAAAGCCATGGCAAAGCGCTTGACTTCCAAGACAGTCGCTCTCCCCTTGAAGCGGTAGAGGACAGGTGCAGGCGGTGCAGCCGGCCCGTCCTCTCCCTCACGAAGTGGGGGAGAGGTGTCCGCGGCGGACGGAGAGGGGGTCGATTCCGCTCTTGCCGGAGGGTAATTATCTGACTAACGTCAGGTGATGGACACCGATCAGATCGAGCAGGTCCGCCGTTTCAACCGGCTCGTCACCCGGCGCATCGGCGCGCTCAGCGACGATTACCTGTCGCGCGGGCGGCCGCTTGGCGAGGCGCGGCTGATCTTCGAGGTCGGAGCTGCGGGCGGCATGGCGCTCGGAAACCTGCGGGCGAAGCTCGGGCTCGATTCCGGCTATATGAGCCGGCTCCTGCGCTCGCTCGAAGGTCAGGAGATTATCGAAGTCCGCCGCAAGGCGGACGATGGCCGCGCGAGGGAAGTGGTCCTTACCGACAAAGGCCGCAAGGAGTTCGCCGCCTACGATTCCCGCTCGGCGAAGCTCGCCCGGTCGATGCTCTCGACGTTGGCCGACGGACAGCGCGAACGGCTGGTCGCGGCGATGGCGGAGGTGGAACGGCTGATCCGCGCATCCTTTGTGACCATTGCCGAGGAATCGCCGCGGCAGGCGGATGGGCGCTGGTGCCGGGAACAATATTTCGCCGAGCTGGCGCGGCGCTTCGACGGAGGCTTCGACGTCGCTACCGGCGATCCTACCGACAGCGCTGATTTGTTGCCGCCGGCCGGCTGTTTCGTCGTGGCGCGGATCGACGGCGAGCCGGTCGGCTGCGGCGGGCTGAAGACGCTCGATGCTACGACGGGCGAGATCAAGCGGGTCTGGACCGCCCGATCGGCGCGCGGCATCGGCGTTGCCGGCCGGATCATGCAGCGGCTGGAGGAACGCGGGCGGGAGATGGGCTTTTCGGTGCTGCGGCTCGATACGAACAAATCACTGGTCGAGGCGCAGGCGCTCTACCGCAAGCTCGGATATCAGGAGATCGCGCGCTACAACGACAATCCGTACGCCAGCCATTTTTTCGAAAAGCGGCTGTAAGTAGCGTTGGCTAGCCGGTCGCCATGGCAGGCTTCTGCTCGGAGAGAAACGCCCCCATGCGCTCCAGCGCCCGCAGGATGTTCTCCTCCGAATTGGCGTAGGAGAGACGGAGATAGCCTTCGCCGAGCACGCCGAAATCGGGACCGCCGATGAGCGCGACGCCGGCCTCTTCGAGCAGCGCCGAAGCCAGCTTCTTCGCCTTCCAGCCGGTGCCGGAAATGTTGGGAAAGGCGTAAAAGGCTCCCTTCGGCGTAATGCAGGAAACGCCGGGAAGGCTGTTCAGTCCCTCCACCACGACGTTGCGGCGCCTGTCGAAGGCGCGCATCATCTTTTCGACCTCGTCCTGCGGCCCGTCGATCGCGGCGATGCCGGCATATTGGCTCGGCGCGTTGACGCAGGACCAGCAATTGACCGCAAGTTTCCTGATCTTGTCGTAAAGTCGATCCGGCCAGATCGACCAGCCCATGCGCCAGCCGGTCATCGCCCAGGTCTTGGACCAGCCGTTCAGCACGATCAGCCGGTCGCGGATTTCGGGGAAGGCGAGCAGCGAAGTCGCCTTCTCGCCGTCATAGGTCATGACGTCGTAGATCTCGTCGGAAAGAACGGCGACGTCCGGATGCGCCTCCAGGCCCTTCACGAGTTTCTCGACTTCCGCACGCGGGGTGACGCCGCCGGTCGGGTTCGCGGGCGAATTGAGGATGATCAGCCGCGTCTTGGGCGTGATCAGCGCCAACGTCTCGTCCGCCGAGAAGGCGAAGCCGTTTTCCTCGCGGATCGGGATCGGCACCGGCTTGGCGCCGGTGAACTCGATCATCGAGCGGTAGATCGGGAATCCGGGATCGGGATAGAGGATTTCCGCGCCCGGTTCGCCGAACATGATGATCGCGGCATACATGGTGGGCTTGCCGCCCGGCAGGATCATGATGTTCTCGGGCGAGACCTCGACGCCGGTCATCGCCAGCGTGCGCCGCGCCACCGCCTCGCGGCAGGCGAGCAGGCCGGTTGCCGGCGTGTAGCCGTGGTGGCCGTCGCGCAGCGCCTTGATCGCGGCTTCCACGATGTGGGGAGGCGTGTGGAAATCCGGCTGCCCGATCCCGAGATTGATGATGTCGCGGCCCTGAGCAGCGAGAGCGGTGGCCCGGGCGAGGACCGCGAAGGCGTTCTCCTCACCGATGCGGTCGAAGGCGGGAACGGTGTGGAGCATGGGACGGTCCGTCTGGTCCAGTTGAATTCAGGACGTTTTTGTGAACCTTCTCCGCTCTTGTCAAATGGAATGGCG
>JBQCFH010000447.1:0-5262 GCA_051959385.1 Rhizobiaceae bacterium
CGCGCTCAAGCGGCCGGTTTGATTCGACGGCGCATCGTGATACTGCCCATTCTCCCCTTCCAGGAGACACCGCGACATGGCCGTTGCCTCGAAGAAGATTCCGGCGCCCGACCTGGTGCCGGTGCGCCGCGCCCTCATCTCAGTCGCCGACAAGACCGGTCTTGCCGAATTCGCCCGCAAGCTCGCCCATTTGGGCGTCGAGCTCGTCTCGACCGGCGGCACGGCGAAAGCCATCGCCGATGCCGCGGTCGCGGTCAGGGACGTCTCCGAGATCACCGGTTTCCCCGAGATCATGGACGGCCGCGTCAAGACGCTGCACCCCATGATCCATGGCGGCCTCCTCGGCATCCGCGACGATCCGGAGCATGCGGCGGCGATGGAGACGCACGGCATCCCGCCGGTCGATCTCGTCGTCTGCAACCTCTATTTCTTCGAGGAGGTCCGCTGGTCTGGGGCCGACTACGCCTCGGTGGTGGAGAATATCGATATCGGCGGGCCGGCCATGGTCCGCGCGGCGGCGAAAAACCATGCCTATGTCGCGGTCGTGACCGATCCCTCGGATTACGAGCCGGTCTTGAACGCGCTGGAGCTGAACACCGGCAGCCTCTCCTACGAATTCCGCCAGCGGCTCGCGGCCAAGGCCTTCGCCCGCACCGCCGCCTATGATGCGGCAATCTCGGGCTGGTTCGCGGAGGCGCTCGCAATCGAGCATCCCGCCTGGCGCACTCTCGGCGGGCGGCTGGAAAACGTCATGCGCTACGGCGAGAACCCGCACCAGCAGGCCGGCTTCTACGTCACCGGCGAGAGGCGGCCGGGCGTGGCCACGGCGCGCCAGCTGCAGGGCAAGCAGCTTTCCTACAACAACATCAACGACACCGACGCAGCCTTCGAACTCGTGGCCGAATTCGATCCGGGGAAGAGCGCCGCCGTCGCCATCATCAAGCACGCCAACCCCTGTGGGGTGGCCGAAGCCGGCAGCCTCGTCGAGGCCTACCTGAACGCGCTCTCCTGCGATCCGGTCTCCGCCTTCGGCGGCATCGTGGCGCTGAACCGCACGCTCGACGCGGAAGCCGCCGCCGAGATCGTCAAGCTCTTCACTGAGGTCATCATCGCGCCCGATGCCACCGACGAAGCGCAGGCGATCGTCGCCACGAAGAAAAACCTGCGCCTGCTCCTCGCCGGCGGTCTGCCCGACCCGCGCGCGCCCGGCATTGCGGCCAAGACCGTCGCCGGCGGCCTTCTCGTCCAGTCGCGCGACAACGGCAATATCGACGATCTCGACCTGAAGGTGGCGACGAAACGCGCGCCCACCGAGGCGGAAATGGCCGACCTGAAATTCGCCTTCCGGGTCGCCAAGCACGTCAAGTCGAACGCCATCGTCTATGCGAAGGACCGCGCCACGGTGGGGATCGGCGCCGGCCAGATGAGCCGCGTCGATTCCTCCAAGATCGCCGCCGCGAAGGCCCTCGACGCGGCGAAGGCGGCCGGCTGGAGCGAGCCGCGAACGAAGGGCAGTGTCGTCGCCTCGGATGCCTTCTTCCCGTTCGCCGACGGCCTGCTTGCGGCAGCCGAAGCCGGGGCGACGGCGGTTATCCAGCCCGGCGGCTCCCTGCGCGACGAAGAGGTGATCGCCGCCGCCGACGAGCACGGGCTGGCCATGGTGCTGACCGGCATGCGTCATTTCCGGCACTGACGGCCGGCGGCTTACAGGATCGCGCTGGCCGCCGCCGACGGCGGAGCGAAGGAACGGCCCGAAGCCTTACCCCGAAACCTCCTTGTCGCCGTTCGCCCTGATGAAGGCGTGGATATAGGCGAAGGAGGGCAGCAGCCTCGCATCCGGCATTTTCAGCCCCGCCACCGAGCCGAGGCCCGCGGCGAAATGGTTGCAGTTATAGGCTTCCATGTGCCAGAGCGGCGGATGGGCGAGCGCCTCGCGCACCTTGGCGAGCAGCTTCTGGTACTGGTCCGCCGTCAGCGAGACGCGGTAGGCGGCGCCGGGCGCGTAGTCGCAGTCGCGGCTGCTCGGCAGGAGTTCACCCGGCACGGGCACGATCGCGCCGCCGTAAAGGCCGAGGATGCTGCCCGACGGGAATAGGCCGATATACTGCCGCGTCAGCACCTTTCCGTCCGGATCGAGCCGGCCGAACGTGTCGTACATGTGGCCGGAGATGATGGCGTAGGATTTCCGGTAGCGGAACTCGATGTAATAGGGATCGCCCTTGCGCACCCGGCTTGCCGTCAGCTTGGCGTCGCCGCCGAGCGGCTTGCCGTATTTTGCGCAGGTAAGCTGCGGGAATTCGACCGGCACGGTGCTCCCGGTCTTGGCGGAAGCATCGACGACGGGATCGGCGGCGCTGTCGAGCAATGTGGCGGATTGGCAGGCTGAAAGGGACACCGCGGCGAGCGCCGCAAGAAAAAACCTGGAAATACGAAGCACGCCAGAGCCTTTCATGGCTAGATGGAAGCAGTTCTGTTTCTCCGATGGCGAGGCGATCCGCGAGGAGGACGGCGCGGGTCGTACCGGTGGTACGGCCAAGTCCGTCCGACTAAGCGGGCGCCCGCCAGCGGGAAACCCTCCGGGCCGGGTGAATTCGGGCCAAATCCTTCGGCCTTCGGACTTGGCCGTACCACCGGTACGACCGCGCCGAAGGCCTCGCCCTTGGCCCGAATTCCCTCCGGCAGAACGCTTCCCTCTAACCATGAAAGGCTCTGGACCTCGCAAAAATCAGCGGCGCCTATGAACCGAAGAACGCTGCAATCGTCAATAGATGTATGGAATGATCCGCCACGTACGGCTGCGGTAGGCCCTGTATTCCTCGCCGAACGCCTGTTCCATCATCTTCTCCTCCGGACCGATTCGCAAGGCGAAGAGCAGGCCGAAACCGACGAGTCCCGCCAGCCCCGCCACCCAGTTCGGCAGGAGCAGCGCCTGCGCCAGCGCCATCAGCCAGAATGCCGAATACATCGGGTGGCGCACGGTTCGATAGATTCCCGTTGTGACCAGCCTGTGGCCTTCCCTCAGCTGCAGCGATACCGACCACATCTTTCCGAGCGCCTTGTGGGTAAGCCGGAAAAGAGTAAGCGCACCTGCGGCGGCCGCCACTCCGGCCAGGAAAAGAACGATATGCGGCGGGTAGGAGGCGGCGCGCGGCCAGCCCGTCGCCACATAGATGAACGGAACGACCCCGAGCCCCACGGTCGAAATGGCGAGGCGCAACCGCTCTGACATGTCCTTCGCATCGCGGCTGACCTTGGTGCGCCGCGACCGCCGCGCGAAAGGGACGCGCAGCACGTACCAGCTCACCGCCAGCAGCACCCAGGCGGCCTTGCCCGTGATGAGGAGGCTCACGGCTGTCGAACCTCGGTCGTCTCCGTTGCCGGCCAGCGGCGCGCGATGCCGCCGGCGGCGGCGATTTCGGAAAAGCGCTCTGGACCGCAGAGGATGGCGTGGAAGGAATAATGCGTCCGCCGTTCGGAGGCGTAGACGAATTGGCGGTGCACACGGAAGAAATTGTGCTTGATGGCGCGGTAGGTCTTGTCGGTAAGCTGGTTGCGGAACCGCACGCGCATGATGTGCGGGCCTTTCCCCTCCCTGATGCCGAGCGCCTTTTTCGGATCGCTCCCGTAAAAATTGATCGGATCAGTCAGGGATTGCACGTCGATCCAGGTGACAGGGCTGGCGAGGACGCTCGCCACCGCCCGGCGCAGCCTCTCGGCGGCCGGGTGCAGCGCGACCTTCAGCAGGCTCGAGCCGGTCGTCAGCAGCCCGGTTTCCGGCAGCGGCCGCTCATGACGCAGCACCGGCTCCAGCGCCACGATCGCGGTGATCGCGCCGAAACTGTGTGCCGCGAAGAGAACCTCCTGGACGTCCGACACCCCGATCCGCCGCCTGATGTCGGCGATCACATGGCCGATGCGTTCGCCGATCTCGGAGCGCCCGCCGCGCGCGATGTCGCGCGCGCAGGCCCAGTCGTCCATCATCAGCAGGAAATGCATTTTCGCCGAGGCGAGCCACAGCGCCAGCATGAAGGCAATCACCCCGCACACGAAGCGGAATTCCCGGTCTCCCGGCAGAAAATGGGCGAAAAGGATTCCGGCCAGAAGCGCGGCAAGAAAAAGCGCCACCGGATAGAGAAAGAAAAGCCCGTAGCGCCAGCTCGTCGCGACGAAGCGGAAGAACGTTCCGGTCACGACGAAATCGGCGAGCGCGGCAAGTCCCGACAGGGTGCGCAGGAGGGCTCCCCGTTCGGCATAGGCGTCGTTCAGATCGCCGAGGCCGTAGAGCACGATGTCGGTGTCGGTTTGCCAGCCGGCGCCGGATGCATGGACGGCAAAGGCGGCGGTGCTGACGTTCTCCTTGGCGAAGACCGGCTCGCTCGCGGCGATCTCCATGTCGAACACCGGCGCGTTCTTCTTCGCCTCGCGGATGAAGCGGGCACAATGCGCCTCGACCGGGATCGGCTCGAAGCCGGGAAAGACGAGAGCGAGGCGGCGGCTCACCAGCATGGCGCTGCACACCCGTTTGCCCGTGAATTTCCCGACCTTGGACCAAATTGCCCCTTCGCGCCTCTTTTTTGGAGAGGGAGATTGCATATGGAAATACCCCCACCCCTGACCCCTGCCCACAAGGGGGAGAGGAACTTTCCGCCGGCGCCATACGGCGCTGAACTTGGTCGGCTTGAGCAGCGAAAGCGGCGACGGGGTCTCCCTCCCCCTTGTGGGGAGGGGTCAGGGGTGAACGACTTCGCAGTCCCTAGGTCATTTCCATATGCGATAGCCGTCCCCATGCGGGGGAAATGTCCGCCCTTCGACAAAAGCTCAGGAGGACAGAGGGGGGCAACGTAGGGCGAATTAACCCGCAAGTTCCTGCTCCTGCCTGAGGACCTATCCCTGCCGGTTGCGTGCCGCGAGCGTCCTCAGTCTCAGCCCGTTCAGGCGGATGAAGCCTTCCGCGTCCTTCTGGTCGTAGGCCCCGCGGTCGTCCTCGAAGGTGACCAGCGCGTCGGAATAGAGCGATTTCCGCGATTTGCGGCCGGTGACGATGACATTGCCCTTGTAGAGCTTGAGCCGCACGGTCCCTTCGACCTCCTCCTGGCTCTTGTCGATGAGCGCCTGCAGCATCTCGCGCTCGGGCGAGAACCAGAAGCCGTTATAGATCAGCTCCGCGTAGCGCGGCATCAGCTCGTCCTTGAGATGCGCCGCGCCGCGGTCGAGGGTGATCGATTCGATCGCGCGGTGGGCGGCGATCAGGATCGTTCCGCC
>JBQCFH010000448.1:0-3702 GCA_051959385.1 Rhizobiaceae bacterium
TGCCGGCGTCAACGACTGCTTCGCGCGCGGGTTCCAGCGCGCCGGCTTCAAGGAATACGATACGGGCAAGCAGTCGAGCTGGATGGTGCAGCTGACCGACCAGCCCGCAGCGAACGGCGCCGCCGCCGTCACCGGATCGGACAATAAATGAGACGCAGCCGAAAGGTCAAAATCCTCGCCACGCTGGGGCCTGCCTCCTCCGACGAGGGGATGATCCAGAAACTCTTCGAGGCGGGCGCGGACGCCTTCCGCATCAACATGAGCCACACCGACCACGAGCTGATGCGCACGCTCGTGGCGCGAATCCGCGCGGTCGAGGGCAAGGTCGGGCGTCCGATCGGCATCCTGGCCGATTTGCAGGGGCCCAAACTGCGGGTCGGCAAGTTCGCCAATGGCAAGGAAGAACTGAAGCCCGGCCAGAGTTTCACACTCGACGACAATCCGGAAGCCGGCGACGCGACGCGCGTCTTCCTGCCCCATCCGGAGATCCTGGAATCGGTGAGGCCGGGCGATCGTCTCCTGATCGACGATGGCAGGCTGGCGCTGGTGGCGGAAGCGACGGACGGGCACTCGATCCGCTGCCGCGTCGTTTCCGGCACGGTCATCTCCGACCGCAAGGGCGTCAGCGTTCCCGACACGACGCTGCCGGTCGGGGCGCTGACGGAGAAGGACCGCAAGGACCTCGACGCGGTGCTCGCGACGGGCGTCGACTGGATCGCGCTTTCCTTCATCCAGCGGCCGGAGGACCTCGCGGAAGTGCGCAAGGTGGCGCGCGGCCGCGCCGCGCTCCTGTCGAAGATCGAGAAGCCGCAAGCGGTCGCCCGGCTCGCCGAGATCATCGAGCTTTCCGACGCGCTGATGGTGGCGCGCGGCGATCTCGGCGTTGAAATGCCGATCGAGGCCGTTCCGGGCATCCAGAAGCAGATCACGCGCGCCGCCCGGCGCGCCGGCAAGCCGGTCGTGGTGGCGACGAAGATGCTGGAATCGATGGTGGCCGCGCCGGTGCCGACGCGCGCCGAAGTATCGGACGTGGCCACTGCTGTCTACGAAGGCGCGGACGCCATCATGCTGTCGGCCGAATCGGCCGCCGGAAAATATCCGGTCGAGGCGGTTTCCATGATGAACGCCATCTCTGTCCAGGTCGAGCGCGACCCGACCTATCCCGGCATCATCAATGCCCAGCGCTCGCCGCCCGAGCCTACCGGCGCCGATGCCATTTCGGCGGCGGCGCGGCAGATCGCCGAGACGCTCAACCTGTCGGCGATCATCACCTATACGGCGTCCGGCACGACCGGCCTGCGCGCCGCGCGCGAGCGTCCGCAGGTGCCGATCATCGCGCTCTCGCCCGTGGTCGAGACGGCGCGTCGGCTGTCGCTCGTGTGGGGAACGCATTGCGTGGTGACGGAGGACGCATCCGACCTCGACGACATGGTCGACCGCGCCTGCCGCATCACCTTCGAGGAGCATTTCGGGCGGCCGGGCGACCGCGTGATCGTCACTGCCGGCGTGCCGCTCAGGACGCCCGGCGCAACCAACATGCTGCGCATCGCCTATATCGGCTCCGACGGGCTGGGCGGCATATAGGCAGCGCGGAAGACGCCGCCGTCCGTTCTGGTCAGATGTCTTCGCCCGCCATTTCCTGGGTGAGCGCCTCTACCGCGCTCTGGGCGCTGCGCAGCATCGGGTAAAGCTGAAGCACGCGTTCGTAGGCCTGCAGCGCGAGCTTCTTGCGGCCCGTCTCCTTGAGGATTTCAGCCATGCCGGCGATTGCGCCGAAGTGGCGCGGCTCGAGCTGCAGCGTCTTGTCGATATCGGCCATCGACATGGTGTAGTCGCCCATCATGTAATGGACCGTCGCGCGATGGTTCCAGCCTTCCGCATAGCCCGGATCGAGGGCGATGACCTGGTCGAGGAAATCGAGCGCTACCGGATATTTCTTGGCCTGGATGGCGTCGTTCGACCAATGCATCAGCAGGTCGACGGTGGCGCTGCCGGACTCGGCCCATTCCTGCCAGATCTGCTGCGCGATGCGTTCGGCCGCGTGATCGTTGCGCTCCCGCTTCAGGTCACTGAAGAGCTTGTCGAGCCTTTGGGCGTGGGCCGCTTCCGGCGCGAGAGCCGGCTGCTGGGCCGGAGCCTTCCTTTGGGGAGACGCCTCGGCGGGCGGCGGGGTCGCGGGGGCAGGGCCCGTGATCATGTTGTCGGCGGCCGCGACCGGGGTCGCGAGCAGAGACATTGAAAGCAAAGCAAAAAGGCCGCGCATTCCGGGAATCTAATCCGGCGCGGCCCGAGATCAAATCAAAAAGGCGAGGGTCGGCGTGGCGCCGATCAGCCCTGGCGCGCCTTGTAGCGCGGCGCCGTCTTGTTGATGATGTAGATGCGGCCCTTGCGGCGAACCATGCGGTTGTCGCGGTGACGGGCCTTCAGCGCCTTGAGCGAATTCTTGATCTTCATTTTCCGAGCCGTTCGGTTTGGCCGGCGGGATCGAAGCCCCTGGGCCCTGAAACCAAAGACGCGCCCAGAGGCGCGCCGCAATCGGGCTGCTCATTACCGGGGAGCAGCGCCTGTGTCAACCTTTGGCAGCAGGCGCGTGAAATGCCCCATCTTGCGGCCGGGGCGGGTCTCCGCCTTGCCGTAAAGGTGGAGAAGCAGGTGGCGTTCCTGGAGCAGCGACGGGACGCGATCGACATCGTCGCCGATCAAATTTTCCATGACGCAGTCCGAGTGCCGGTCGGTCGAGCCGAGCGGCAGGCCGGCAATCGCGCGAATATGCTGCTCGAACTGGGAAACGGCGCAGGCGGCTTCCGTCCAGTGGCCGGAATTGTGGACGCGCGGCGCGAATTCGTTGGCGAGCACGCGGCCGTCGGCCGTTACGAAGAACTCGACCCCGACGACGCCGACATAGTTGAGCGCTTCCAGCAACGCGACACTCGCCCGCCGGGCCTCGTCGGCAACTTTCTCCGGAACGGCGGCCGGTACGGTGGAACTGCGCAGTATGCCCTCGCGGTGGACGTTCCGTGCCGCCTCATAGGCCGCAACGGAACCGTCACGCCTGCGCGCGGCGATCACTGATATCTCGCAGTCGAACGGCACCAGCTCTTCCAGGATGAGCGGGACGCCGCCCATCTCGGCGTAGAGACCACCGATGTCGTCGGCCTCGCCCCGACGGATGACGCGCTGGCCCTTGCCGTCATAGCCGAACCGGCGCGTCTTCAAGACGCCGCTGCCGCCGAAGGCGTCAAGCGCCGCCGCGATGTCCCCGTCATTATCCACCGTGCGGAACGCGGCTGTGGATATGCCATGTGCGTTGAGGAAAGTCTTTTCGGTCAGGCGGTCCTGCGAGACTTCCAGCGCGCGCGGCGGCGGGAAGACCGGCACGGTTGCGGCCAGACGGTTTGCTGCATCCACAGGCACATTCTCGAATTCGTAGGTCACGAGAGCCGCGGAGCGGGCGAGCTCGTCGAGTGCGGCAGGATCATCGTAGGCGGCGGCGATCTGCCGGTTGGCGAGCTGTGCGGCGGGGCAGTCGGGCTGCGGTTCCAGGATGACGGTGCGATAGCCGAGCCGGGCGGCGGCGATGGCGAGCATGCGGCCGAGCTGGCCGCCGCCGATGATGCCGATCGTGGCGCCGGGGGCGAGCGGTTCGCTCATGCCTCGTCAACCGGGGCGTCGGCGACGGCTTCGGTCTGGCGGGCGCGATAG
>JBQCFH010000449.1:0-4237 GCA_051959385.1 Rhizobiaceae bacterium
GCGCTGAAGCGCTTCATCCGCCTGCCCGACCGCAAGATGACCGTCCGCTTCATCACGCTGGAGGAGGTCGTCGCGCTTTTCATCGCCAAGCTTTTCCCCGGTTACGAGGTGAAGGGCTCCGGCACGTTCCGCATCATCCGCGATTCCGACATCGAGGTGGAGGAGGAGGCGGAGGACCTCGTGCGCCTGTTCGAGACGGCGCTGAAGCGGCGCCGGCGCGGTTCGGTCATCCGCATCGAGTTCGACAGCGCCATGCCCGAGGAATTGCGCGACTTCGTCGCCAGCGAACTTGGCGTGTCGTCGGGGCGCATCAGCGTCCTGCCGGGGCCGCTCGCCGTGAACCAGATATCCGAGATCGTGGCGCTGCCGCGCGACGACCTGAAATTCCCGCCCTACAACCCGCGCTTTCCCGAACGCATCCGTGAGCATGCCGGCGACTGCTTCGCCGCCATCCGCGAGAAGGATTTGATCGTCCATCACCCCTACGAATCCTTCGATGTCGTGGTGCAGTTCCTGCGCCAGGCGGCGCTCGATCCGGACGTGGTGGCGATCAAGCAGACGCTTTACCGCACCTCCAATGACAGTCCGATCGTGCGCGCGCTGATCGACGCAGCCGAATCCGGCAAGTCGGTCACCGCGCTGGTCGAGTTGAAGGCCCGCTTCGACGAGGAAGCCAACATCCGCTGGGCGCGCGACCTCGAGCGCGCCGGCGTGCAGGTCGTCTTCGGCTTCATCGAGCTGAAGACCCACGCCAAGATGTCCCTGATCGTGCGCCGCGAGGACACCAGGCTGCGCAATTACGTGCATCTCGGCACCGGCAACTATCACCCGATCACAGCGCGCATCTATACCGACCTTTCCTATTTCACCTGCGACGCCGAGATCGCGCACGATGTGGCGCAGGTTTTCAACTTCATAACCGGCTATGCAGAGCCCGCCAAGGAAATGGCGCTGGCGATCTCGCCCTTCACGCTGAGGAGCCGCATCCTCGGCCATATCGAGGACGAGATGGCGCACGCCCGGGCCGGTCGCCCGGCGCAGATCTGGATGAAGATGAACGCGCTGGTCGATCCGATCGTGATCGACGCGCTTTATGAGGCGAGCCGTGCCGGCGTGGAAATCGACCTCGTCGTGCGCGGCATCTGCTGCCTGAGACCGCAGGTGAGGGGCCTTTCGGAGAACATCCGCGTCAAGTCGATCGTCGGCCGTTTCCTCGAGCACGGCCGCATCTATTGCTTCGGGAACGGGCGCGGGCTGCCCTCGGATGACGCGATCGTCTACATTTCCTCGGCCGACATGATGCCGCGCAATCTCGACCGCCGCGTCGAGGCGATGGTTCCCATCACCAATCCGACGGTGCACGAGCAGGTGCTCGGCCAGATCATGCTGGGAAACATTATGGACAACCAGCAGAGTTTCGAAGTAATGGCGGACGGCACCTCGCGCCGCATGTCCCCCGACGAGGGGGAGGAGCCCTTCAATGCGCAGGAATATTTTATGACCAACCCGAGCCTGTCCGGACGGGGAGATGCGCTGAAGAGCCACGCGCCGAAGCGCATTACCCAATACAAGCGGGCCAAGAAGGCCGGGGCAGCCCCGACCGCATGATAGCCGGATCGCAGGGCCGCCTGCAGGATCGCCGACCTGTTTCGGTCATCGACATCGGATCGAACTCGATCCGTCTCGTCGTCTACGAAGGCGTGGCCCGCGCGCCGACCGTCCTTTTCAACGAAAAGATGCTGGCCGGCCTCGGCCGGGGGATCGTCTCGACCGGCAAGCTCGACCCGGAAGCGGTGAAGCGCGCCGTCGAGGAATTCCGGCGCTTCCGCGCGCTCTCCGAGCAGGCGGGCGCCGAGACCTTGCACGTCATCGCCACCGCGGCGGCGCGCGAAGCCGAGAACGGCATGGATTTCATCCGTCGCGCCGAAGAAATCCTCGGCACCGATATCCAGGTGCTGTCCGGCCGCGAGGAGGCCTACTATTCGGCGCTCGGCGTCATCTCCGCCTTCCACCCGGCGGACGGCATCGCCGGCGACCTCGGCGGCGGCAGCCTCGAACTGATCGACGTGAAGGGCGAGGAGATCGGCGACGGCATCACCCTGCCGCTCGGCGGGCTGAGGCTGCAGGACATGGCGAAGAACTCGCCTTCGGCCGCGGCCAAAATCGTGCGCGAGGAGATCGCGCGCGCGGCGTTGCTGTCCGAGGGCGTTGGCAGGACCTTCTATTGCATCGGCGGCACCTGGCGAAATCTCGCGCGGCTGCACATGAACGTCACGAACTATCCGCTTGCCGTCATGCACCACTACGAGATGGCACCTGAGGCGATCGGCGATTTCCTCAGGGAGCTCGCCAGGAACGAGATGGACAAGGTCAAAGGCTCCGAGCGCATTCCGAAAAGCCGGCGCGCGCTCTTGCCCTATGGCGCGATCGTGCTCCAGGAAATCATCCGCGTCATGCAGCCGAAGAACATCGTGGTCTCCGCGCTCGGCGTACGCGAAGGCTATCTTTATTCGCTCCTGTCTCTGCCCGAGCGGCGCGTCGATCCCTTGATTTCGGCGTCGGAGGAACTGGCCGTGCTGAGGGCGCGCTCGGTGACGCACGCCCATGAACTCGCCGACTGGACGGGCGAGGCCTTTGCCGCCTTCGGCATCGAGGAGACGGAGGACGAGGCGCGCTTGCGCCGCGCCGCCTGTCTGCTCGCGGACACGGGCTGGCGCGCGCATCCCGAATATCGCGGCACGCAATCGCTCAATATCATCGCGCACGGTTCCTTCATCGGCGTCGATCATCCCGGCCGCGCCTTCCTGGCGCTGACCAATCTCTACCGCCACGAGGGCATTTACGAGGACGGGGCCGCCCCGGAGATCAAGGCGCTTGCCGGCGCGCACTATCTGGAGCGCGCGCGGCTCCTCGGCGCGCTCTTGCGCGTCGTCTACCTTTTCACGGCGTCGATGCCGGGCGTCATGCCCAGCCTCAAATGGGAGAAGCGCGATGATGGCATGCTGGCGCTTGTCGTTCCTCCCGCCCACGCCGGGCTGATCGGCGAGCGGCCCGCCGGCCGGCTGGCACAGCTTGCGAAGCTGCTCGGCCGTCCCATGGAACTGGCGGTCGGGCAGTAGGAAGAACGGAAGCGGCTCGTCCGTTTGCAGGCCGCCAGGCGTGCTGGTCGGTGGACGCAGGCGGGGCTTGCTGGTAGTATCGTTTCGTTTCCGGCAACCGTTTTGCATGAACCTGCGCCAGGGCAGAAGCGCGGGCGGATAACTGTTCGATTAATGCTTTCAGAATGGCTCCCGGCCGGCCGCCGGAAGGGCCTGATGCGGGAATGAACCCGCAAGGTGCCGCGGCAACGGCTCGCCGCCGCGTGAGAGCCATGGATTATTTGACCACAGGGAGACGAACGAACGAGTACAGGAGCGGGGGGATGTGACTTTGGAGGAATCACAATGGCTACCTGGCGACCCGACCCCTCTTTCTATCCTTCGCCCCGGATGGCGGCAAAGGCGCCTGCCGAAAAGCTTGCCTATGTGGCGGCGTTCGATCCCGACCGAGGCAAGCCCGACGCGATAGCCGTCGTCGATGTCGATCCATCGTCCGCGACCTATTCCGAGATTGTCGGCCAGGTCGATATGCCCAATACCGGCGACGAACTGCATCATTTCGGGTGGAACGCCTGCTCTTCCTGCCTCTGCCCCAATGCCCCGCACCCTCACATGGAGCGGCGCTATCTGGTCGTCCCGGGCCTACGCTCCTCGCGCCTCCACATCATCGACACCAGGCCGGATCCCCGGCAGCCGAAACTCGTGAAAGTGATCGAACCGGAAGAGATTGCCGAAAAGGCGGGTTACTCGCGGCTTCACACCATCCATTGCGGCCCGGAGGGCATCTACGTCAACGCGCTCGGCAATCGCGACGGGAAGGCGCCAGGCGGCGTCTTCCTGCTAGATCCCGAAAGCTTCGAGGTGCTCGGCCAGTGGGAAATGGACCGCGGCCCGCAGAAGCTCGCCTATGATCTCTGGTGGCATCTCGGCCACGACACGATGATCACCAGCGAATGGGGCACGCCCGACACCTTTGAGAACGGCCTCGTCCCCGAAATCCTGCTCGGCAGCAAGTACGGGCGCCGGCTGCACTTCTGGGACCTTCACAAGCGCAAGCACCTCCAGGAGATCGATTTCGGCGAGGAATACCAGCTCGTCTTCGAGTTGCGCCCGGCGCACGACCCCACCAAGGCCTACGG
>JBQCFH010000450.1:0-6914 GCA_051959385.1 Rhizobiaceae bacterium
AGGTGGTTTGCGAAGCAAACCGGAGTGGGGGTCGAATTCCTTATGCAATTTGCCCTGCGGGCAGTGGAGAGGCGGCTTGCGAGGCAAACCGGTGAGGGGGGGCTTTGGATTGCGTGCTATTCCCCTGCCCTGAGGGGCGAGAGGTGTCCGCCGGACGTAGAGAGAGTTGCCGTCGCAGTCTCAGTTCACGGTGATGCCGTAGGGCGACTTCACCGGGCAGGCGACCCAGCGTCCGTTCTCCATGCCGAAACATTCCAGTTCCAGCTTGCGCACGTTCGTCTCGCCCGGATTCAGCTTCCGGCAGATGCAGTTGGCGTTTGGCAGGCGCACGGTGGCGCAGGTGCCGACGCACTGGTAGCCGGTCACGTAGTCGCGGTTTTCCCGACCGTTCGGAAAATTGTCCGCCTGCGCCGGGAATAGACCGAAGAACACCACCGCAGCCGAGGCCGCCGCGCCGAGCAGGAGCGCGCCTGCGCTCCGAGAGGTTCCCGTGTTGCCTGTCATCGTTCAATGCTCCTTTGGATGCGCATCCTGCCGCGCGATTTCTGTCGAAGATGTGACCGTCATGCCGGTCCCGTCAATGCCGCCGGCGTCGGCCTGCGCTATCGGAGGCTCATGACCCGGCGAGGCCTGACCGGGCAAGCGACCCAGCGGCCGTCCTGCCTGGTGGAGCAGTTGAGCACGACCTTGTCGGCATCCTGCTCGCCGGGATTGGCCTTTACGCAGATGCAGTCGGAATCGGGTGGACGCACGCTGAAGCAACCCTGGCTGACGCAATGATAGCCGGTCACCGGATCCGTCGTCTCGCCGGCGGGATCGGCGATTGCGACGGAGCCGAAGGTCAGCGAAGCGGCGAGCAGGCCCGCCGCCACCGCGACGGTTCGAGGCAATGCGGACGGGACAAGTTTCATGGGTATCGCTCCTCCTGAGAGCTGGCTTGGCGCGGCTTGGCCACGGCCATCGGTACAAACGACTTCCGCAGGCTCCAACGTGCAGCCCGTGCGATCACGTTTGCGCGATCCCCGCCCCGCGTGAAGCCCTGGCGGCCCTTCCATCCCGCGACGAAAGGCTCTAGGACGAGCGCAGTTTTCCGAACCGCCGATTATTCGCAGAGCCTCCCTTGACCAGAAATCTGCCCGACCACCTGCATCCGAGCCGTTCGTTCCAGGGACTTATCCTGACGCTCCACGATTACTGGGCGGCCTATGGCTGCGTCATCCTGCAGCCCTACGACATGGAGGTCGGCGCCGGCACATTCCATCCGGCGACGACGCTGCGCTCGCTCGGGCCGAGGCCCTGGAAGGCGGCCTATGTGCAGCCCTCGCGCCGGCCGAAGGACGGGCGCTACGGCGAGAATCCGAACCGGTTGCAGCATTATTATCAATATCAGGTGATCCTGAAGCCCAATCCGCCGGACTTGCAGGAGATCTATCTCGGCTCGCTCGAGGCGATCGGGATCGACCCTCTTCTCCACGACATCCGCTTCGTCGAGGACGATTGGGAAAGCCCGACGCTCGGCGCCTGGGGTCTCGGCTGGGAATGCTGGTGCGACGGCATGGAGGTCTCGCAGTTCACCTATTTCCAGCAGGTGTGCGGCATCGAATGCGCGCCGGTCTCGGGCGAGCTGACCTATGGGTTGGAGCGGCTGGCGATGTATGTCCAGGGCGTCGACCGGGTCTACGATTTGAACTTCAACGGGCTCGAAGGGCCCGACAAGGTCACCTATGGCGACGTGTTCCTGCAGGCGGAACAGGAATATTCGCGCTTCAATTTCGAATTCGCCGATACCGAGCTTCTGTTCCGGCACTTCGCCGACGCGGAGAAGGAATGCCAGGCGCTGCTGAAGGCGGGAGCGCCGTCCCCCACCTCCCCCTTGTGGGGAGGTCGCGAAGCCGAGCGCAGCGAAGGCGGAGCGGGTGGGGGTAAATCGATCTCAACCCCCACCCCGGACCTGCGGTCCGACCCTCCCCACAAGGGGGAGGGTAGTGCCCACCGCCTCGTCCTCCCCGCCTACGACCAGTGCATCAAGGCATCGCACGCCTTCAACCTGCTCGACGCCCGCGGCGTCATCTCGGTCACCGAGCGGCAGAACTACATCCTGCGCGTGCGCAACCTCGCCAAGGCATGCGGCGAGGCCTTCCTCCAGACCGAGGCCGGCGGCATGGGCATGAGCAAGGAGGCGGCGTGATGGCGAAGACCCTTCTCGAGATGGCGGGGGCCGACCTCACCCCACCGAAGCTTTCCGATGCGGTACTGATCGTCATCGACGCGCAGAACGAATATGTCGACGGCAAGCTGCCGCTGCCGGGCGTCAAGCCCGCGCTGGCCAACATCGCGCGGTTGCTGGCGAAGGCGCGCGCCGAGGGGGGCCGCATCGTCCACGTCCAGCATCGCGGCCGCGCCGGCGGCGCCTTCGACCCGGCGACCAGGGCCTTCGCCATAGCCGAGGAAGCTGCGCCCGAGGCCGGCGAGCCGGCGCTCGAAAAACCGTTGCCCAACGCTTTCGCCGGCACGAAGCTGAACGAAGTGCTCGCCGGCATGGGCACGAAACGGCTCGTGCTGGCCGGCTTCATGACGCATATGTGCATCTCCTCCACCGCGCGCGCCGCGCTCGACCTCGGCTACCAGACGACGGTGGCGGCGGATGCCTGCGCCACGCGCGACCTGCCGGCGAGTGGCCGCGATATCGCGGCGGCCGATCTGCACCGCGCCGAGCTTGCCGCGCTCGCCGACCGTTTTTCGATCGTCTGCGATACCGAGCGGTTGGTTTAGGATCGGGAAACTTCCCGCTATGACGTCAAAGCTGAGACGCTTCCGTATTTCCTCCGCCCGAAAATTACGCAGCGCGATGACGGAGGAGGAACGCAAGCTCTGGCGACATCTTTGGCGAATCCCGACGGAAGGAACACATTTTCGCCGGCAAGCCCCGATCGGTCCGTATTGTGCGGATTTTCTATCTCACCGTCTTAAGCTGGTCATTGAAATAGACGGATACCAGCATGGCTTTGAGGTTCAACAGCGCCACGACGCCAGACGCACGGCTTGGCTGAACAGAAACGGCTACAAGGAACTGCGCTTCTGGACGCATGAGGTCCGGAAGGAACTGGATTCTGTTCTTAATACCATTTATGCGGCCGTTGCAGAACGGAGCGCCCACCTCCCCCTTGATGGGGGAGGTCGCCGCGAAGCGGCGGGTGGGGGTGCCTTCGATCAATCACCCCACCCCGGCGCTGACGCGCCGACCCTCCCCCACAAGGGGAGGGGGAGGTGCCGCTGTTGCCCGATCTTCTTCTCGAACTTCGCTCCGAGGAAATCCCTGCCCGCATGCAGCGCAAGGCCGCCGGCGACCTGAAGAAGCTGGTGAACGACGGGCTGGTCGATGCAGGCCTGACCTACGAGGCCGCGCGCGAATACTGGACGCCGCGCCGGCTGGCGCTCGACATACGCGGCCTGACGGCGCGCTCGCGCGATGTGCGCGAGGAGCGCAAGGGCCCCTCGACCAAGGCGCCGGAGCAGGCGGTGCAGGGCTTTCTGCGCTCGGCCGGGCTCTCCTCGGTCGACGAGGCGGAAATCCGCACCGATCCGAAGAAGGGCGATTTCTACGTCGCTGTCGTCTCGAAGCCGGGCAGGGCGGCCGAGGCGATCATCGCCGACCTCCTGCCCGGCATCGTTCGCAGCTTTCCCTGGCCGAAATCCATGCGCTGGGGCGCCGCTTCCGGCCCGCGGGGCGTGCGCTACGGCGATGTCGAGGGGCGCGGCGGCGAAGCGCTGCGCTGGGTGCGGCCGCTGCAGTCCATCCTCTGCACCTTCGGGCCCGAGACCGAGGAGCCGGTGGTGGTCGATTTCGACGTCGACGGCATCCGCGCCGGCAACGTCACCTATGGCCACCGCTTCCATGCGCCGGGCGCGATCACGGTGCGCCGCTTCGACGACTACGTAGCCAAGCTTGAGGCGGCGAAGGTCGTGCTCGACGCCGAGCGGCGCAAGGAGATCATCCTTTCCGATGCGCGCAACTTGGCCTTCGCGCGCGGGCTGGAACTTGTCGAGGACGACGGGCTGCTGGAGGAGGTCTCCGGGCTGGTCGAATGGCCGGTCGTGCTGATGGGCGAATTCGAACAGGATTTTCTGTCGATCCCGTCCGAGATCGTGCGGCTGACGATCCGGGCGAACCAGAAGTGCTTTGTCACGCGGCCGCTGGAAAATGCCGGCCCCTCATCCCTTGCCGGACCTTCTCCCCGTGAACACGGGGAGAAGGAGGACGGCCGCAGCGCTGACGCCCCCCTCTCCCCATCCTTACGGGGAGAGGGTAAGGGTGAGGGGCAGCATCGGCTCTCCAACCACTTCCTCCTCACCGCCAATATCGAAGCGAAGGATGGCGGCGAGGAGATCGCGCGCGGCAACGGCAAGGTCGTGCGGGCGCGCCTGTCTGACGCTCTCTATTTCTGGCAGGCCGACCAGGCCGATCTGCCCGACCTCGACCGACTGAGGGCTTCGGCCGAGAAGTTCGGGCTCGATCTGAAAAAGCCGCTCGACCAGCGCATGGCGCGCCTCGACCATCTCGGCGTCACCTTCCATGCCAAGCTCGGCACGCAGGGAGAGCGCGTGGAGCGCATCGCCCGGCTGGCGGAGGAACTGGCCCCGGTGGTGGCGCAGGCCTCCACCTCCCCCTTGTGGGGAGGTCGCGGCGAAGCCGCGGGTGGTAACGGCGGCATCGACATACCCCCACCCCTGACCCCTCCCCACAAGGGGGAAGGGGACATCGCAGCCTTCGCCCGCCGCGCCGCCGTGCTCTGCAAGGCCGACCTGCAGACCGAAGTGGTCGGCGAGTTCCCCGAGCTTCAGGGCCAGATGGGCCGTACCTACGCGGCGCTGCAGGGCGAGCATCCGTCGGTCGCGGCGGCAATCGAGGATCACTACAAGCCGCAAGGCCCGTCCGACCGAGTTCCGACCGACCCGGTGTCGATCGCCGTGGCGCTCGCCGACAAGCTCGACACGCTTGTCGGCTTCTGGGCCATCGACGAGAAGCCGACGGGAAGCAAGGACCCCTATGCGCTGAGACGTGCCGCGCTGGGGGCGATCCGGATCGTGGTGGAGAATGGGGTAAGGTTGGGGCTTGGTCATGCGATGTCGTTCGCTCGCACGGCGTTCCCGCTCCCAACCAGAATGAGCAATGACGTCAGGACAAGCGTTCGGCAGTCGCTTGCGGCGGTTCAAGAAGCGCTTGCAGACTCCGACCTCCTCTCCTTCTTCCACGATCGACTGAAGGTATATCTGCGCGACCTGGGCGCGCGGCACGATCTGATCGACGCGGTGCTGGCGAGCGGAGCGAGCCCCACCTCCCCCTTGTGGGGAGGTCGCGCCGAAGGCGCGGGTGGGGGTACCGACGACACGGTCGCCGAAGATACCCCCACCCCGGCGCTGCGCGCCGACCTTCCCCACAAGGGGGAGGGTGGGAGCGCTTCATCCAACGACGATCTCCTCCTCATCGTCCGCCGGGTCGAGGCGCTGTCGACCTTCCTCGACACCGAAGACGGCAGGAACCTGCTTGCCGGCACGAAACGCGCGGCGAACATCCTCGCCGCGGAAGAGAAGAAAGGCACGCGTATCGCCGCCGCCGTCGATCCGGCGCTTTTCGCCGAACCGGCCGAGAAGGCGCTTTATGCGGCGGTGAACGAGGCCGAGAAGGAAGCCGGCGAAGCTATTGAAGGGCAAGACTTTTCCGCCGCCATGCGGGCGCTTTCCGCGCTGCGCGGGCCGGTCGACGCCTTCTTCGACGAGGTTCTGGTCAACGCCGAGGACGAGGCCGTGCGCGCCAACCGCCTGGCGCTTCTGGCGCGCATCCGCGAGGCGACCGGCCAGGTCGCCGATTTCTCGAAGATTGCCGGCTGACGGCGCCTTCCTCGTCCTTACCGGATCTTCGCCTCGGGAATGATGTTCGCCGGCGGAGGCGCCGGCGTCGGCGAGGGGATCGGCTGGCCCGGCTCTTTCGGCGAGCCCTGCGGGGAATCCTGCGGCGCGGCCTGCCCCTCCGGAGCGGATTGCGCGCCGGCCATCGTCGATCCCCGCTGCACGGTAGCCGGCTTCTTCGCCGGCGCGGCAGGCGTCGAGACCGAGCCGGCTTCGCCGACAACGCCGCCGCGAATGACCGTCGGGGTCCGGCCGAAATCTTCGGCCGTGGCGGATTTTTCCTCGTCGCCGCTTGCGCCGACCGAGGCCACCTCCTCGAAGCTGATCGCCGGCTCCGGCGCGGCCATGGCGATGATCGACGGGCTGACTTGGATGAAACTCGCCTCCGCCGGCGACGCCGGCTTGGGGCCGCCTGCCGGCGCCGGATAGTTCAACGGCGTCCTGACGACGATCTTGTCGGAAGCGCGGACGATCGGCGCCTTGCCGCCGGGGAAGGGATATTCAAGCGGCGCCTGGCCGACTGCCTCTGCCAGCTTGTCGTTCCGCTTCGCCTCGCTTACGACCGCGACCGGCTCGCCTGCCGGCGCGCCGAGTACGACGATCGAAGGGCGGAGTTTCGTGGTAAGGGCTTCCGGCGTGATGAAGGACGACGCCGATGCCGCCCCCGTGGTGAGGAGCGTCGCCAAGGCTAGTGGAATGAATTTGACATTCGATACCCACTTGATGTCGGCTTGAAGATCGAATGTCAAATTCAAGAATTCCACCAGGATCAAAGACTTGCTGGTGGTCCTTTTGTTTCCAACATTTGCCTCGCGCCCGATACAAAGGGGATGCAAATGTTGGAAACGAACCACCAGCCCTGCGAACATTCGCTTCAAGAAGAACAGCTCCGCGCAGATTACCGCCGGATATCAGCATAGGGGCGCATGATTGTCGTCGTCTTACGGAAACCGGTAGCATTCTATCCATTAACGAAAGCATGCCTGGGCGGCCTTGCCAGTCGCGAA
>JBQCFH010000451.1:0-2619 GCA_051959385.1 Rhizobiaceae bacterium
GCCGAAGGAGGAGTTGACGATGCGGCGGGCGAGAAGAACGCCGATGAACAGGACGGCGAGCGCATAGCTGTAGGCGGTATAGCCCCAGAGATCGAAATCGAAGATGCCGAAGATCGGCCAGATGGTGACGCCGAGCCCGTCTGTGCCCCCGGTAATCGAGCTGAAGCTGTTCGCCAACTCGTCTGTGAGGAGCCCAAGGCCGAGCGTGATCATGATCAGCGCCAGATGCTGGACGCGCACGATGATGAAGCTGGTGACGAAGCCTACCGCGCCGGCGACCACGGCCGCGGCGACCAGCCCCGTCAGCGGTTCGCCCCAGCCATGCTTGGCAAGAATGGCGGCGGCGTAGGCGCCGATCCCGAAGAACATGGCCTGGCCGAGGGTGATGATCCCGGCATAGCCGAGGATAAGGTCGACGGAGAGTGCGAACAGCGCGCCGATGGCGATCTGGCTCGCCAGCGAGAGATAGCTCGGGAACAGGAAGAACGGCAGAAGCGTCGCCAGCCAGAAGACGATCTCGATTGCCGAGATCCGGCTGCGCCTCTTCAGCCAGGTCGCGGCAGGCCCGGATGTCACCGTCTCGACTGTCATGGCCTATCGTTTACCGAAAAGGCCGACCGGCCGCACGAACAGAATGACGACCATGAAGAGATAGATGAGGAAGGCGCCCATTTCCGGCACGAAATACTTGCCGCCCACGTCGAATATGCCGAGCAGGGCGGCTGCGACGAAGGATCCCCCGATCGAGCCCAGGCCGCCGACGGCGACCACGATCAGCACGTAAACGAGGTAATGGAAACCGAACGAGGGATCGAGGCCGACAATCTCGATGGCCAGCGCGCCGCCCAGGCCCGCCAGCCCGCTGCCGAGCGCGAAGGTGACGGCGAAGATGGTGTCGACGTTGAGGCCCAGCCCCTGCGCAACGCGCTGGTTGTCGACCGCGGCGCGGACGCGCGCGCCGAAGCGCGTGTGTTCGAGGCCGAAGACGAGCAACGCGGCGATCGCCAGCGCCACCACGACCAGGAAGATGCGATAGGCGCCGAAGCGCAACCCGCCGACCTCGACATAGCCCTGCAGGTAGGCCGGCAGGACGATCGGCTGCTGGCCGGTGCCGAAGAAGTAGGCCATCGTGGCCGCGGCCACGAAGACCAGACCGATCGTCAGCAGCACCTGGTTGAGCTCGCCGGCCCGATAGAGCCGGCGGAAGATCGTTCGCTCGAACGCCACGCTGACCAACCCGGCGACGACGAAGGCGAGCGGCAGGGAAAGCAGGAAGGGCAGGCCGAGATCGCGCATGGCGACAACGACGGAATAGCCCCCCAGCATGCCGAAGGCGCCATGCGCGAGGTTGGTGAAATTCATCAACCCCAGGGTGACCGACAGGCCCACCGACAGAACGAACAGAAGCATTCCGAAGGCGAACCCGTCGAACAGCACGACGGCGAGATTGCCGATCACACCCGCTTTCCCCTCCGCCGCCAAGCGATCATTTTGCGCCGTGCAGCGGGTCCTTCACGTCCTTGATCGTGTCGATGATGACGTTCTGCAGCTTGCCGTCGACCTTTTCGACCTTGCGGATATAGACGTTCTGGACGATGTCCCGCGTTTCCGGGTCGATGGTGATCGGGCCGCGCGGGCTCTCCCACGACATGCCCTTCGCGACCTTGATGAGCGCGTCGCCGCTGGCGTCGCCCTTGGTCTTTTTCAGGGCCGCGTAGATCAGGTGCATGCCGTCATAGCCGCCGATTGAGAACAGGTCCGGCTCGCGTCCGTTGGTCAGCTTCTCGTAGCCGGCCACGAATTTCTCGTTGAGCGGGTCCTTGCGCTCGAGCGTATAGTGGAAGGCGGTGATAATGCCGTTGGCGTTTTCGCCGAGGCTCTTCATCGCGTCCGGCATCGTCAGTTCGCCCTGGCCGAGGAGCTTGGTGTTCGGCGGCGTCAGGCCCTTGTCGGCGAGCGCCTTGCCGATCGCCGCCGGCTGCGATCCGCCGGGTATGAAGATGTAGACCGCTTCGGGGTTGGCGTCCTTGATGCGCTGGACGTAAGCCGAGAAGTCGGGATTGGCGACCGGGCTGTGGTCGGCGCCGACTATCTTGCCGCCCTTTTCCTCGAAGCCCCTGGCGAAAGACTTTTCAGCGTCATGGCCCGGTCCGTAGTCGGCGACCAGCGTGTAGGCATGTTTGATTCCCTGATCCGCCGCCCATTTGCCGAAAGCATAGTTGATCTGCGGAATGGTGACGGAGGTCCGCACGATATAGGGCGACTTCTCAGTGATGATCGACGTGGCGGCGTTCATGTCGACCATCAGCTTCTTGGCTTCCGTCGCCACCGGCGCGGCGCCCAGCGCCTCCGGCGTCAGCGCGAAGCCGGCAAGGATGTCGACATGATCGCGCACGACCAGCTCCTGCGCCAGACGCTTGGCGACGTCCGGGTTCGGGCCGCCCGTGTCCTTCTTGATGAGCACGATCTTCTTGCCGGCGACCTCGTCGCCATGTTCCTTGATGTAGAGATCTATGCCCGCCTGCATCTGCGCGCCGGCGTCCGCGAAGGGGCCGGAAAACGGCATGATCAGACCGATCTTGACCGTCCCCGCGGCAAGCGCGGTCGTGCTCATCGCCA
>JBQCFH010000452.1:0-5657 GCA_051959385.1 Rhizobiaceae bacterium
CAGCCCGATCGTGCCGCCGAGCGCCGCCTCCGGCGAGACATGGCCGATGGAAAGGCCCGACGTGCCGCCGGAGAAGCGGCCGTCGGTCAGCAGCGCGCAGGCCTTTCCGAGCCCCTTCGATTTCAGGTAGCTGGTCGGGTAAAGCATTTCCTGCATGCCGGGGCCGCCCTTCGGTCCCTCGTAGCGGATGACGACAACGTCGCCTTCCTTCACCTGGTTGCCGAGGATGCCCTTCACCGCCGCGTCCTGGCTTTCGAAGACGACCGCCGGGCCGGTGAATTTCAGGATCGATTCGTCGACGCCCGCCGTCTTCACAATGCAGCCGTCTATGGCGATGTTGCCCTTCAGCACCGCGAGACCGCCGTCCTTGGAGAAGGGATGCTCGGCCGAGCGGATCACGCCCTTCTCGCGGTCGAGGTCGAGATCGTCCCAGCGCCGGTCCTGGCTGAAGGCGACCTGCGTCGGCACTCCGCCCGGCGCCGCCAGATAGAAGTCGCGCACCTTGGGGCTGTTGGTCTGGGCGATGTCCCAATGGGCGATCGCCTGGCCGATCGTGGCGGTATGCACGGTCGGCTGCTCGCGATGGATCAGGCCGGCGCGATCGAGCTCGCCGAGGATCGCGAAGATGCCGCCGGCGCGGTGGACGTCCTCGATATGGACGTCCGACTTCGCCGGCGCGACCTTGCACAGGCACGGCACCTTGCGCGACAGGCGGTCGATGTCGGCGAGCGTGAAATCGATGCCGCCCTCGTTGGCGGCGGCCAGGATGTGCAGCACCGTGTTGGTCGAGCCGCCCATGGCGATGTCGAGGCTCATGGCGTTCTCGAAGGCTGCCTTCGAGGCGATGTTGCGCGGCAGGACGCTCTCGTCGTTCTGCTCGTAATAGCGCTGGGCGAGATCGACGATCAGGTGGCCGGCCTCGACGAACAGGCGCTTGCGGTCTGCATGCGTTGCGAGCGTCGAGCCGTTGCCGGGCAGCGAAAGCCCGAGCGCCTCGGTCAGGCAATTCATGGAATTCGCCGTGAACATGCCCGAGCAGGAGCCGCAGGTCGGGCAGGCCGAGCGCTCCATGACCATCACTTCCTCGTCGGAGACCCGGTCGTCAGCGGCCGCCACCATGGCGTCGATCAGGTCGACGGCGGTGACCTTGTCCTTCCACACGACCTTGCCGGCCTCCATCGGCCCGCCCGAGACGAAGACGGCCGGGATGTTGAGGCGCATCGCCGCGATCAGCATGCCCGGCGTGATCTTGTCGCAATTGGAGATGCACACCATGGCGTCGGCGCAATGCGCGTTGACCATGTATTCGACGGAATCGGCGATGATCTCGCGGCTCGGCAGCGAATAAAGCATGCCGTCATGGCCCATGGCGATGCCGTCGTCGACGGCGATGGTGTTGAATTCCTTGGCGACGCCGCCGGCCTTCTCGATTTCGCGGGCGACGAGCTGGCCGAGATCCTTCAGATGCACGTGGCCCGGCACGAATTGGGTGAAGGAATTCACAACCGCGATGATCGGCTTGCCGAAATCGCCGTCCTTCATGCCGGTGGCGCGCCAGAGGCCGCGGGCGCCGGCCATGTTGCGGCCGTGGGTGGTGGTGCGGGAGCGATAGGCGGGCATTCTCGGTTCCTGTCGTGATCTGGCGGCGGCAACGAACGGGCCCGGCCGCGCTGTAGCGCCTGATATAGGTTCTCAGGCGGCTTGGTGCTCCCTTGCCGCCCGCGAGTCAACATCCGGCTGCCTGCGCGGCCGACGCCATTGCCCGCGGCGACGCCTTTGCCTTACAAAATGGGCGGAGGAGCATGGGCGATATGAGCGAGAAGGAAGCGGGCGGGCACACGATCACGCCGGAGATCGGCGCAGCCGGGCGGCTGACGGTCTATGGGCTCTTTCGGGCGCAGGTCTCGCGCGATCCCGAGGCGGTCGCGGTGGTCGAGGGCGAGCGGAGCGTCACCTATGGCACGCTCGACGCTCGCGTGCGGCGGCTGGCCTCCGCGCTCCACGGCAAAGGCATAAGGCGCGGCGACCGCATCGCGGTCCTGTCGCAGAACCGGACCGAATATATCGAGATCGAGCTTGCCGCAGCCCTCATCGGCGCCATTGTCGCCTGCCAGAACTGGCGGCTCACCGCGCCGGAACTGAAAGGCTGCCTCGACCTCGTCGAGTCGAGCCTGATCCTTGTTTCCGAGCGCTTCGCGCCGCTGCTTGCTTCCGCCGGACGAAGCGAAACGCCCGTCGTGACCATCGAAGCGGGCTACGAGGCGCTCCTCGCCTCCGGCTCCGAAACGCCGCTTTCCGTTGCCGTCGATCCGGAGGACGGGCTCGTCATCCTTTATACCAGCGGCACCACCGGCCTGCCCAAGGGCGCGCTGATCAGCCACCGCGCCGAGATTGCGCGGATGGCGCTCTTGCGGCTCGACCTGCGTGTGACGGAGAAGGAGGGCTTCGTCGCCTGGGCGCCGATGTTCCACATGGCCTCGAACGACCAGATGATGGGGACGCTCATGTCGGGGGCGACGGTGTTCGTGGTCGACGGGCTCGACGCGCCGCAGATCGTCGACATCGCCGCGAAGAACCGCATCGGTTGGCTGCTGATGATGCCGGGCTCCATCGAGCCCTTCGTCGAATTGTGGCGCGCCGGGGCGCCGCGGCCGCTCGGCGTAACGGTGGTCGGCGCCATGGCCGACCTCGTGCCGCGCGCGCTGATCGCCGAGGCGACGCGCTATTGCGGCGCGCCGTACCTCAACTCCTTCGGCTCCACCGAGACGGGGCTTGCGCCGGCTTCGGCGGCGCTTCTTCCGCCAGGCGTCGTGCCGGCCTCGCTTTCCAAGCTGAAGAGCGCGCTTTGCGAGGTCCGCCTTCTCGATGCCGAAGGGAACGACGTGCCGGACGGCGAGCCGGGCGACTGCGCGGTGAGGGGACCGTCCGTCTTCAGCGGCTACTGGAACGCGCCCGAGACCAATGGGCGCGATTTCGCCGGCGGCTGGTTCAGGCTCGGCGATCTCTTCCGGCGCAATCCGGACGGCTCTTACGATTTCGTCGACCGGGCGAAATACATGATCAAGTCGGGCGGCGAGAACATTTATCCGGCCGAGATCGAGGGCGTGCTGCTCGCCGACGCCAGGGTGACCGAGGCGGTAGTGGTGCGCCGCGCCGACGAGCGCTGGGGCGAGGTGCCGGTCGCCTTCGTGGCGCGTTCCGATCCCTCGCTCGACGAGGCTGAGATCGAGGCCCTCTGCCGCCGCTCGCTTGCCGGCTACAAGCGGCCGAAGGAAGTGCGCTTCATCGAGTTCGAGGCTTTTCCGCGTTCCACGACGGGTAAAATCCAGCGCCACGAGATGGAGGCGCGCCTGCGCGGGGAATAGCCGTGCCGGCGGGCCAAGCGCTTGCTCCGGCACGATCGAGAGCGTAGGGCTAGCGCATCAGACTTGCGGACCACATGCCCGGCCGACCGGGCTCGGGAGTTTCGTTTTTCATGAGAGCCGTCTTCGTCCAGCTTCAATGTTCGCCAGGAAAGACCTATGAGGTCGCCGACGCCCTCTACGAACGCGAGATCGCGTCGGAACTCTATTCGACCAGCGGCGACTACGATCTTCTGATGAAGATCTATGTCGAGGACGGCGTCGATATCGGCAAGTTCATCAACGATAACGTCGCGGACGTGCCCGGCATCGTTCGCTCGCTGACGACGCTGACCTTCAAGGCGTTCTGAGCCAGATGTCGGAGGACAGAGGAGAGAGGACAGAAGGACTGTTTTCTGTCCTCTGTCATCCGCTCAGAACAAAGCTCTGAGCTCGGGCAGCTTGTCGTTCACCAGCCAGCCGTAATAGTTCTCCTCGGGCAGCCGCGGCTCCTCGCCCTTTGCCACGCGCGCGGCGTTCTCACGCTTCAGCGCCGCCGCCCGCGCCTCCGGATCGCCGACATTGTAGTGCGTCGCCGTGATGCCGGGATTGCGGGAAATGTCGAAGCCGGCGATATTGCGGTAGGCATCGATCGCCTTCCTGATCGCCGCGGCGACATAGGGCAAGGTCAGGTCGGGATCCATGATGGTTTTATAGACCTGCTGCGGGTCGCTCGACGACAGTTCCGGCAGGCCCGACACGCGGTGCACGAGATCGCTCATCTCGAGCGCCGTCAGCGGGTTGAGCTGGCCGAGGCCGAAAGTCTGGCCGGCGTAGAAGGGCTGGAAGAAGACGGCGCTGAAGCGATTGTTGGGAAAGCGCTGGCCGTCCACCGTCTTGCCGCGGAATTTCGCTTCCCAGACGTCGTTGCGGCAGGTCCAGAGATCGTAGCTCCCGCGCATTCCACTGCATTGGGCGAATTCCGGGCGACGCACGAAATCGTCGACGTTTTCGCCCTGGTAGCTGAAGGTGAAATGGGAATCGAGGTAGGAGATCGCCTTGATGTAATAGGTCTGCAGGCGGTCATAGGCGTCGACATTGTAGGTGTGCTCGCCGACCAGCGCGCCGACGATATGAAGGGGGTCGATGTCGTACTGGCCGGCGACGGCGCGGATCTTGGCGCGGAGATCGCCGTCCGTGCGTAGGAGATGGTAGATCTTCTGGTACTTCGCCTCGTAGGTGGTCTTCAGCGCCTCGGTACGGTGCAGCGAGCCGCCGGGAACCGGCGGCTGCTCGGCGTTGCGGTTGCCGGGCGGCACGAGGGTGGTTGCGAAGGCAGGCACAGCGAAGAGAAGGAGTGCTGCGGCCGCGAGGAGCTGAAGCCTCACATATGGAGTTCGACCCCCACTCCGTCGCGCTTCGCGCGCCACCTCTCCCCCGTTCGACGGGGGAGAGGAAGCGCTGGCCGGAAGGTTTGGCTCCTTTCCTCTACCCCACGAATGTGGGGGAGAGGTGTCCGCGAAGCGGACGGAGTGGGGGATTTTGCGCGCGACTAAATTGCCCAGCCGCAGGGGGGACAGTATCGCTGCCGCTATCCGTGAACCATCCCGCACCGTGCCGCCCTTGATCGCCTGGTTATACAGCGTCGGACAGCCCAGGCTGCCCGACGCTATCCTCCTACAGGATGAATCGCGACAAATCTGTGTTCTTCGCCAGATCGCCGACATGCTTGTCCACATAGGCGGCATCGACGGTCACCGAGGTGCCGTCCTTGTCGGGCGCTTCGTAGGATATCTCGTCGAGCACCCGCTCCATCACGGTCTGCAGCCGGCGCGCGCCGATATTCTCGACGCTGGCGTTGAGGTCGACCGCGATCGCCGCCAGCCGGTCGATGGCGTCGTCGGTGAATTCGAGCGTGACGCCTTCCGTCTTCATCAGCGCGATGTACTGCTTGATCAGGCTCGCCTCCGTCTCCGTCAGGATGCGGCGGAAATCCTCCTTCTCCAGCGCCCTCAAGTCGACGCGGATCGGCAGCCGGCCCTGAAGCTCCGGCAACAGGTCCGACGGCTTGGCGATGTGGAAGGCGCCGGACGCGATGAAAAGGATGTGGTCCGTCTTCACCGCCCCGTACTTGGTCGCCACCGTCGTGCCTTCGACCAGCGGCAGAAGATCGCGCTGCACGCCCTCGCGGCTGACGCCGGCGCCGATGCCGCCCTCGCGGGTCGCCACCTTGTCGATCTCGTCGATGAAGACGATGCCGTCGTTCTCCGCCGATTCCAGCGCCTGCCGCACGACTTCGTCCTGGTCGAGCAGCTT
>JBQCFH010000453.1:0-14582 GCA_051959385.1 Rhizobiaceae bacterium
GACGATCCGCCGCACGCCCTCGCGCTTCGGGTCCATCTCGCAACTGGTCACTTCGACATCGACGCTGATCGTGTCGCCGATGAAAACCGGCTTGCGATAGCGGACCCGGTCGTAGCCGTAGGAAATCCTCAGTCCCTTGGAAAAATCGGTATCGAATTTCAGCCCCATCGCGATCGAGAGCGTCAGCGTCCCGTGTGCGACGCGCTGGCCATAGGGCGTGCGACTGGCCGCTTCCGCATCGAGGTGGATGGGAAACAAATCCCCGGTCTGGCCGGCGTGGAAGATGATATCGGCCTCGGAAATGGTGCGGCCGCGGGTCTTGTAGGAATACCCCACGCGATCGCATTCCGGCTCTATCTGGGTCTGCTGGTCCACGTTCCCAATCCTCATCCGATCTTCGGCCGCGCGTCTTCGGTCATTTCGAGAATGGCCGTCGTCTCGACACTGTGCAGTTTCGGCTTGCCGGCCCTGAACTGGCCGAGCGCATCGTAGGCGTCGATCTGTTCCTGCCACACCGCCTCGTCGAAACTGGCCCAGCCGTGCTCCTTGGTGCTGGCGGTGAATTCATAGGAAAGCATGATGGGCGCCGCCTCGAGCTCGTCCTTCTTGACGAGGTTCGGGAACTCCTGGACGAGGAGATCGACCGCCTTTTCCGGATTGGCCTTGGCGTAGGCCCATCCCTTGCCGGCGGCGCGCAGGAACCCGGCGAGCATCTCAGCTTTGTTGTGGAGCGTGTCCTGGGTGGCGTAATAGACGAGCCCATAGAGCCGGATGCCCTGGTCCCACAGCCGCATGGAAACATAGTTCGGGCCAAGCACGCGGAGCTGCGCGGCGTTGGTTTCCCATCCGCTGATCGCGTCGACCTGCCCGGTCATCAGGGGCGTCATGTCTGAGCCGACGATGACCTTTTCGACCTTGTCTTCCGGGATGTTGTGCTTCTTGATCAGGGCCGTGAGAAGGATTTGTGCCGTCGCCTGCACGCCAATCTTCTTGCCGATCATGTCCTTCGGCGTCTTGACCGGGTCCTTGGGGAGCGAGAAGAAAGCAAAGGGATGTTGCTGTGCCCCGACCGCGAAACAGGTGACCGGAATGCCTTGCGAGGCCGCCAGCATCAGCGACGGACTGGACGAATACTGGCCGAGCTCGTAGCGCCCCGATGCGACGATGGCGATCCCGTCGATGCTCGGCCCGCCGGGCTGGATCGCGAGGTTGATCTTCTCGGCCTCGAAATAGCCGAGGCGCTTGGCGACGACCTCCCCGAGCTGCTGGCCGGTCGGTATCCATCCGAGCTGCATGTTCACGGTCTGCGTGCCACCGGCGGCCACGCCGCGGCCCGGCACGATTGTGGGCAGGGCAAGAGCCCCTGCCAAGCCCGCGCCGGCCTTCAATATCCCGCGACGTGAAATCCGTTCGATGGTCATTCGATACTCCTCCCGGTGGCGCGAAGCGTGCCTGAACCGACCTCCCTCAGGCGAACGCTCCGTTGATCGCTGCGCGCCGCGGCGCGCAGCCGGGCACGGGCGGTATTCAGTCTGAAGCCGCATTCACTTTAGAGGGTGCAAAGTGCTGTCAGGAAGCATAAAGATTCGATAGAGGTGCTGCCAAAACGGCAGCACCATTCCTGGAGCGTCCGACCGTGCACGCCGCCGTGCTGCGCTATATCGATCAGGTTGCCCGCATGGGCTCGATCCGCCGCGCCGCGAGCGCGCTGAACGTCGCCTCCTCGGCGGTCAACCGGCAGATCCTCAAATTGGAGGCCGATCTCGGCACGCCGCTTTTCGAACGCGTCGGCAACGGCGTGCGCCCGACGGCGGCGGGCGAACACGTGATCCGCCATGCGCGGGAGACGCTGGCCAAATGGCAAAGCACCTGCCTGGAGATCTCGGAACTCTCAGGCGATATCCATGGCGAGGTGCGGGTGGTGACCATCCCCTCGCCGATCGTCCGTCTCGTGCCGCGCGCCGTCGCCAAGACCTCGAGCCAGCATCCGCACATCTCCTACCGCATCATCGATGCGGACCCGAACGAACATGCCGAGGAGATGCGAGCCGGGCGGCCGGATATCGCGGTCCTCTTCATCGACCGGCGCTATCGCGGCTATTCCGTCGCCGCGCGCATCCGCATGCGGCTCGGCGCCATCATGCGGCCCGACCATCCCCTGGCGAAGCGCCAGGAACTGACACTCACCCAATGCGCGGCCTATCCGGTCGTCATGCTCAACGATCCCTGGATCTTGAATGCGACGGCGGAGGCCGAGTTCACGCATAGCGGCGCCCAGTTCAGGCCGCTGGTGATCACCAATTCGCTGGCCATGACCAAGCAGAGCATCCATGCGGGCCTCGGCATCGGCTTCTTCACGCCGACGGGATTCGTCGACGAACTCAAGGCCGGCAGCCTCGTCCATGTGCCGCTCGCCGAACCGGACCTTTCGGCCAGCGAGATCGGCCTTCTCATCCATCGGGACCGCCAGAGCTATCCGGCGGTCAAGGCGCTCAGCGCCAATCTTGTCGCGGAATTCGCTAGCCTGGAGAAGGATATCGGCACGCTCATCACGGCACATTGAAGTTCCCGGCCGCACAGGACGTTCCTTGTCTTGGCACAAATTGCCTCCGTAACCGTTAGGGGGACGGCGGCGAAAGAGGGAACATGCGGAAGACGGAGAACCGCCCAAGTGAGCAAGGCCGGGGTCGCGAGGCCACGACCCCATCGGCCATCCCGTGGCGCGGCTGGAAGGACATCCTCTGGCGCGTATGGAGCGAGATCGGCGAGGACCGGATCATGCTCGTCGCCGCCGGGGTGACGTTCTATCTGTTGCTGGCGCTGTTTCCGGCCCTTGCAGCCTTCGTTTCGCTTTACGGATTCGTTGCCGATCCCAAGACAATCGCCGATCAGGTCGCCTATCTCGGCGGCGTCCTGCCGAGCGGCGGCCTCGACATGATCCGCGGGCAGCTGCAGGCGCTCGCGAATGCGAGCGGAAAGGCGCTGAGTTTTGGCTTCGTGGTGGGGTTCCTCGTCGCATTGTGGAGCGCGAACAGCGGCATCAAGGCGATATTCGAGGCGATGAATGTCGCCTATGAGGAAGAAGAGAAGCGCAGCTTCATCTGGCTCAACCTGCTCAGCCTCGCCTTCACGCTGGGAGCGATGGTGGTCGGCATCCTGATGGTCGTGATAGTCGGCGTCGTGCCGGCCGTCCTCGCCTTCCTTCACCTTGGCGGCTTGACCGAAGTCCTCGTCCGGGTTCTTCGCTGGCCCCTGCTCCTGATCGCCGTCGCCGTGGTGATCTCGATCATCTACCGCTACGGCCCGAGCCGCGAGCGGGCGCAGTGGAGATGGATCAACTGGGGCGCGGCGGGGGCTGCGGTGGTGTGGCTCGTCGCATCGGTGCTGTTCTCCTGGTACCTGCAGAATTTCGCCAACTACAACGCCACCTACGGCTCGCTCGGCGCCGTTATCGGCTTCATGATGTGGACGTGGATTTCGGTGCTGATCCTGCTTGCGGGGGCCGAGCTGAATTCCGAGATCGAGCACCAGACCGCGCGCGACTCGACGACCGGGAAGCCGGTCGAACGCGGCGAGCGGGGCGCGGTCATGGCCGACACGATCGGCGCCGCGCAGGACAAAAAGTAGCCGGACGCCTCGGCTCTAGTCCGCTGTCGGCTCGTTCTCGAGCGCATCGAGAAAACTGGTCAGCCAAGCACGCGCGTCCTGTTGACGGATGCGGGCGTCGAGCGCCTTCTGCCGCTCGCGGCGTTCTTCCAGCGGCATCCGCAGCGCGCGGCACAGCGTCTCCGCCATGTCGTCGATGTCGTAGGGATTGACGATCAGCGCCTCCGCCATCTCCTCCGCCGCGCCGGCGAATTGCGACAGCACGAGCACGCCCGGATCCTCCATGTCCTGCGCGGCGACGAATTCCTTGGCAACGAGGTTCATGCCGTCGCGCAGCGGCGTGACGAAGCCGACCTGGCTGGCGCGGAAGAGCGCGGCGAGTTTGTCGCGCGGCACATTGCGCTGGATGTAGCGGATGGGCGTCCAGTTGAAATCGGCGAAACGGCCGTTGATCGAACCGGAGATTCCCGCAAGCTCGTCCTTTATGTCGGCATAGGACTTCAGTTCGCCGCGGGAAGTGGGGGCGATCTGCAGGAGCGTCACTTTCTTCTGCACCTCCGGGTGCCGCTCGAGCAATCGCCCGAACGCCTTGAGACGGTCCGGCAATCCTTTCGAATAGTCGAGCCGGTCGACGCCGATGATCTGCTTGCGCCCGAGCACCTTGCGCCGCAACTCGTCGATCGCGACCTCCTCGGAGCCGTTGCGGGCGAGCTTTGCGAAAAGATCGACATCGATGCCGATCGGGAACGCGCCGGCGCGAAAACTGCGGCTCCCGATTCTGAAGCGCCCGTCCTGGAGCGCTTCGATGCCGACCTGCTCCTCGACGTAGCGCCGAAAGTTCCCGAGGTCACTCCTCGTCTGGAAGCCGATCAGATCGTATTCGAACAGGCACCGCATGAGCCATTCGTGATTGGGCGCCGCGGCGAGGAGGTCCGGCGGCGGAAACGGAATGTGCAGGAAGAAGCCGATGCGCTGGCGGCAACTGCGCTTGCGCAACTCTGCCGCGAGCGGGATCAGGTGGTAGTCATGTACCCAGACGATGTCGTCAGGCTTGAGGAAGGGCCGGACGGTTTCGGCGAACTTCTCGTTGACCCGCCGATAGCCGTCCAGGAACGACTGGCGGAAGTCGACCAGGTCGAGCCTGTAGTGGAAAAGCGGCCACAGCACGGAATTGGCGTAGCCGGCATAGTAGGCCGCGTAGTCCTCGGGCGTCAGCGCCATGGAGATCTGCGTGACCTTGCCGATCCGCTCGACCTTGGCCTCGCCGGGCTGTTTCAGCTTGCGGCCGCTCCAGCCGAACCAGACGCCGCCGCGTTCCTTCACGGCGTCGGCGAGGCCGACGGCGAGCCCGCCAGTCTGTGTCGTCTTGCGCAAATCGGCGACGCGGTTCGATATGACCACGAGCCTGTTCATGCTCCGTCCCTTCCAAGCATCCATGCTTCCGCAAATGCGAGTTCAGCCGTCCTCTGCGGTGCTCCTTTCCCTTTCATTCAGTCCTTGGGCAAGCCGCGCGAGCCAGTCGCGGAACGCGTCGATGCCGGCGGCGCGGTAGGCGGCGCCCGTCACGCCCGGCCCGACTTTCACTGAAATCCCCCGTAGCTCCAGCATGCCGGCGAACACGTCTTCATCCGTGGAATCGTCGCCGGCGAAGAACGGGCGGCGGCTACGAAACGGTTCCTCCTTCAGGAAAGCGGCGACGGCGTCCGCCTTCGTTACGTTTCCGGCCTTGAATTCGATGACCATCTTTCCGTGCAGGATGCGAAGCTCGTCGTTTTTTTCCGCGATGCCGCGCGCGATCTCCAGGCACTGGGGTTCGAGTTCCGGCCGGCGGCGGAAATGCAGCGCGATCGATCCCGGCTTTTCTTCTACGAGAAGACCTTTATGAAGACGCGCCAGCCCCTGCAGACGTGAGCGCGCGGCGGCAAGCGGCGCCTCCGGTATGGCGGCGCGGAAAAGTTCTCCCTTGGCATTGCGCCGTTCCACGCCATGGGCTCCGGCCGCCGGAAGCTTCAGTGGGTGAAGCATGCGGTCGATGTCGGCGACGGCCCGGCCGGAGACGATCGCCACCGCCCCTTTCGTCGCTTCCGCCAGTAGTTCGAGCGAACGGCGTTCGCGGTCGGGAAGGAAGACGGCGGCTGGATCGTCGTTGAAATCCGCCAGCGTCCCGTCGAAATCCAGGAAGAATGCCGTGCGCTCCGGCACGAGCAGGGCAGGATCGAGATCGGCAAGCGGCCGCGGGTCTGCTGCGTTCATGTCTCCGTTTCCGTTCCTTCCGTCAATTTAGGGCGGAAATCCCGGATTCGGAGATGCTCAGCCGATTCCGCGGCTTGCGGGACGCAGAATGCCGGCCCCTTATAGCTTCGTCCAGGCCCCGTTCTTGCTTGACGATTTCACGCAGGCCTCAATGAAGGCAACGCCCTCGACGCCGTCCTCCACGGTCGGGAAGACCACGTCCTTCGGCACCTTCCCGCCCTTCCCGCGCGCCGCACGGATGGCCCGCGCCGCCTCGGCATAGATGTTGGCGAAGCCCTCGAGATAGCCTTCCGGATGGCCGGGCGGAATGCGGGTGACGCGCCCCGCCGCCGCGCCGGCGCCCGCGCCGCCGCGCGTGATCAGCCGCTTCGGCTCGCCGAAGGGCGTGTACCAGAGATAGTTCGGGTCGGCCTGCGTCCATTCCAGCCCGCCCTTGGCGCCGTAGACCCGGAGCTTCAGACCGTTCTCGTTGCCGGGCGCCACCTGGCTTGCCCACAGCATGCCCTTGGCGCCGCCCTTGAAGCGCAGGAGAACGCTCACATTGTCGTCGAGGGGCCGGCCCTTGACGAAGGAAGTCAGATCGGCGGCGAGCGTGTCGAGCTCCAGCCCGGTGACGAAGCGGGCGAGATTGTAGGCGTGCGTGCCGATGTCGCCGACCGCGCCGCCGGCGCCCGACTGCTTGGGGTCGGTGCGCCAGACCGCCTGCTTGGCGCCGGTGTCCTCGACCTTCTCGGTCAGCCAGTCCTGCGGGTATTCGGCCTGGACGACGCGGATATCGCCGAGCACGCCTTTCTGCACCATCTCGCGCGCCTGCCGCACCATCGGATAGCCGGTGTAATTATGCGTCAGCACGAAGACCCTGCCGGTCTTCTTCACCAGAGCCGCGAGCTTCTTCGCATCGGTTAGCGTCGAGGTCAGCGGCTTGTCGCAGATGACGTGGATGCCGGCCTCGAGGAATGCCTTCGCCGGCGGGTAGTGCATGTTGTTCGGCGTCACGATCGCCACCGCCTCGATGCCGTCGGCGCGCTTCGCCTCCGCCTTCGCCATCTCGACAAAGGAGCCGTAGCTGCGCTCCGGGTCGAGGCCGAGCTCCGCGGCCGATGCCTTCGCACGCGCCGGGTCGGACGACAGCGCGCCCGCCACCAGTTCGAACTCGCCATCCATGCGCGCGGCGATGCGATGCACGCCGCCGATGAAGGCACCCTGCCCGCCGCCCACCATGCCGAGCCGGATCGGCCCCTTGCCGGATTCCACTTGCCTGCCGCTCACCATTAAAGCTCCTCCGTCGCTTGGGCAGTAGGCATTCGGCAATCGGCAGTCGGAAAGACTTTCACAGACTGCCTATTGCCGACTGCCTATTGCCGACTGCCCTTATCCCTCGATCCCCATCATCCTGCGCAATTGCGCCCGATCCGTCTGGCCGCCGGCGAAATCGTCGAACGCCTTCTCCGTCACCCGGATGATGTGCGCGTCGATGAAAGGCGCGCCCTCCGCCGCCCCCTGCTCGGGATGCTTCAGGCAGCACTCCCATTCGAGCACCGGCCAGGAATCGTAATCGTACTGCGCGAGCTTGGAGAAGATGCCGGAGAAATCGACCTGCCCGTCGCCGAGCGAACGGAAACGCCCGGCCCGCTCGACCCAGCCCGCGTAGCCCGAATAGACGCCCTGCCGCCCGGTCGGGTTGAACTCGGCGTCCTTCACATGGAAGGCGTAGATGCGCTCGTGATAGATGTCGATGAAATCGAGATAATCGAGCTGCTGCAGCAGGAAATGCGACGGGTCGTAATTGATGCCGGCCCGCTTGTGCCCGCCGACCTCGTCGAGGAAGCGCTCGAAGGTCGCCCCGTCGAAGAGATCCTCGCCCGGATGCAGCTCGTAGCCGATGTCGACGCCGTGCTGGTCGTAGACATCGAGGATCGGTTTCCAGCGCCGGGCAAGCTCCGCGAATGCCTCCTCGATCAGCCCGGCCGGACGCTGCGGCCAGGGATAGAGATAGGGGAAGGCAAGCGAGCCGGAAAAGGAGACCGACGCGGTCAGCCCCATATGCTCCGACGCCTGCGCCGCCGCCTTCATCTGGCCGACCGCCCATTCCTGCCTGGCCTTCGGATTATTGTGCACGGAAGCCGGCGCGAAGGCGTCGAACGGCGCGTCATAGGCCGGATGCACGGCGACCAGCTGCCCCTGCAGATGCGTCGAAAGCTCCGTCACCTCTACGCCGGCCTCCTTGCAGATGCCTTTCACCTCGTCGCAATAGGTCTTTGACGAGCCTGCTTTTTCGAGGTCGAAGAGGCGAGCGTCCCAGGTCGGAATCTGCACGCCCTTATAGCCGAGGTCGGCCGCCCATTTCGCGATCGAGGGCAGCGAGTTGAACGGCGCCGCGTCGCCCGCGAACTGCGCCAGGAAAATGGCCGGGCCCTTCATCGTCTTCGGCATTGAAACTCTCCTCATCCGCACGCCGGCACCTGTAGGCCGGCCTGTCTTTTGGTCGGCGCACAATGGCCCGGCCTTCGCCAAAGCTCAACCGGGGCGGCAGGGGATTTCGATGGAAATCGGATTTCCGAACGTCGCCGCGCGGACGGCGAGCTGCCCGATCCTGTTCACCGTCTAAGGGCAGCGCAGCTCGTGCTTGGACGTGGACATATCCCGCAAACTCGAAGAGATCGGCGCGCCCGAATGGCTGCGAGAATACTACCCGCATATCGACGCCTACACTCAGGGGCCGAAATCGCTCTCCGAACTGCAGGCGGGTGCGCAATCGAGCCGACCGGGCTATGATATCCATCACATCGTTGAAAAAGGCTCAGCTCTTGAGGATGGCTTGCCCCGATCGTTGGTGAACGGACCTGACAATCTGGTCAGCATTCCGAGATTCAAACATTGGGAGATCACTCATTGGTACCAGACAAGGCAGAAGTCTTTCGGCCTGCAGTCGCCCCGTGAATTTCTTCGAGACAAATCATGGGACGAGCGATATCACTTTGGGTCCAAGCTCTCCGGCGAGAAAATATTCTGATGTAGGACAGGAAAATGGTTCATCAGAATGGCAACTCCGAAGTCAAAATGTTTATTGAAATTTGCCTGGAGCAGTATAACTGCCTTTTAGATTTCAATTCCGGAAGATACAGTATACTTGAAAAAAGACTCGGATATTTGGAGAAAAAAATGAAAACTGATGGAAATATTGATCTTCTCACCAGACTATACGATCACAAAAATCCCCAGGTTCGCTTCCAATCCGCTGCGGCAACGCTGAGTGTTTCAAGAAATAATGCTAGAAAGGTTTTGGAAAAAATATGTGACATGCATGAACTCCCTACCGCGTTATATGCCGGAACACTCCTGGATAATGTCGATAATGGAATTTTCGATCCTGCTGAGCATGGCCAGTAGAGTTTGCAAGGCTAGGTTAGGTACCCGTTCGCCGGCAAGCCGATTGGAATGGTCTGAAAATTCAGGTGCCGAAATGATGGCCAATAGCCGTTTCAAATCGATGCCAGTGGAAGAACTCACGGCGAAATTTGAGCAATTTTGCCTTGAACAATATGAATGCCTAATCGATGGAAAGATTGGCCGTCACAATAGGCTGGTCGATAAAATCCGCGGCGTCCGCGAGGAACTGAGGGCGCGCGGAGAAAGACAGGCATTACTGCCACTTCTCAATCACAAAAACAGGCAGGTTCGGTATCAGGCAGCCATGGCGACGTTGTTGGTTGCGCCTGCGCGCGCGAAAGAAGCACTCGAAAAGCTGAGCAAGAGCCACGAATTTCCCCAGGCTGCCGACGCCAGCATTGCGCTGGACAAGCTTGCGGACGGAAGCTTCGCGCCGTCGTAGCGCTCCTCCTCACTCCTCCGGCTCCGTGGTGAACTGCAGCGGGTATCCCTTGGCGCGGCCGGCCTCGGTGGCGCGCGTCGCCTTGGTCTCGGCGACGTCCTTGGTGAAGACGGCGACCACGCACACGCCCCGCCGGTGCGCGGTGATCATCACCTTGTAGGCCTGATCCTCGCTCATGTGGAACTCGCCCTTCAACACCGTCACCACGAACTCGCGCGGCGTATAGTCGTCATTGACGAGAATAACCTTGTGCAGCTTGGGCCGCTCGACCTTCGGCTTGACCTTCACACGCGGCTTGGTGACGACATCGCTCATCGGAAAACCTCAAGGCTTCGAGCAACCCGCAATTTTGCCACCTGAGCGCGGCCTGGTCCATCCGCGCCCGGAAATTGTGAACCGGATCGCCGGCCGCGGCCCCGCTCAGCCGGGAAAGAGCCTGAAATAGGGCTCTGCCTCCTCCAGTACCCGCGCGAAGGAAGGCCGCCGGGCAAGCATCTCGAAATAGGCCGCCAGCTTCGGATGAGTGTCCGCGAAGGGCTGCACCTTGCCGGCATAGAAGAGCGAGGGCGCGGCGGCGCAGTCGGCGAGCGTGAAGGCGTCGCCCGCCGGCCACATGCCCCGCGGCAGCCGCGCCTCGACCGCGTCATAGGCGGCGGCAAGCTCCGCCCTCGCCTTCTCGACGCCGAAATGATCGTTGCTTCCCTCGGGCCGGATCCTGTCGGTGACGATCTTGCTCATGGGGTCCTGCACGTAGAAATCGAAGAAGCGCTCGGCGAAGCGCACCCGGAGCGCCTCCTCCCTGTCTTCCGGCAGGAAGCGCGTTCGGCCCGGATAATGCCGGTCGAGATATTCGATGATGACGCTTGTCTCGATCACCGTCACGCCACGCGCATCGTCGACCAGGGCCGGCATCTTGCCCATCGGCGAGATCGCACGGAAGGCGCGGGCCTCCGCCGCATCCATGAGGTCGACGATCTTCCCTTCAAACGGCGTGCCGTTTTCGTAAAGCGCGATCAGCACCTTCCAGCAATAGGATGCGAGCGGGTGGTAGTGGAGTGTCAGGCCCATCATTCCTTCCTTTCCGGCGCCGTGCGCCAAGCGGCGGCCCGCCTCATTGCATGCCGCACACAGGGCATCCGAACAAAATCGATCCGGATCGCGACTTTGTGTTGACCGCGACTCCCTCGATTCCTATGACTAAGAGACGAATCGGCGGCAGCGTTGGCTTCGCCGGTTGGGGGCAAAGTAAGCGTCAATTCGAGTCCTTCCGTTCGCCGGTGTCCGCCCGCCGGCGGCATCCTGGTTGCGCGCATTCGCGAACCGGCCGCGAGGCCGGACGGATGCGGCGCGCCGGCGAAATGTCGGGCAATGAACGCAGTCGCATACGCCACAGTAGACGAAGCAAAAGCATCGGCCGCCGCCCGGCGAAGCGATTTCTCCATCGCCATCATGCAGATATGCCTCGGCATTTCGGCCGAGCATTACATGGTCCTCGACACTGCTTGCGGACCGGACGGAGCGGAGGTCCACATCCTCGCCTCCAACTGGATGTATGACGCGATCGAAATGGTTGGGCTCGCTCACCTCGCCGGGCTGGCGCGAAGCAGGATCGCGACCCCGCTCGGCGGAGATCCGGAACCGCTCGTCGTTTCGCAGAACAAGAACGGAAACAGCAGGATATGCGGCAACCCTGAATCGGAGCTTGCGCGCTTCGGCCATCAGGAAATCTACGTGCTTCAGGTCGGCGCCGGCGCCCGATCCGCCTCTGCGTTCCTTTCCGCCTCGGGCGCAGGCCGCATCAGGCGCGACCTGGTTTCGGCCGCGCAGTTCCGCTGCGCCTATCTGCTTTCTGAATTCCGGGACGGCGGCGCCGGCGGGCCGAACGCCGATCCGCTCTCCGAGCGCGAGCGCGAATGCCTCTTCTGGGTGGCCGAAGGCAAGACTACCGAAGAGGTGGCGCTGATCGTCGGGGTATCGGCCAATACCGCCAACCGCTACATCTCCCAGGCGATCCAGAAGCTAGCGGCGGCGAACCGCGCCAAGGCGGTGGCGACCGCGATCCGCCGGGGCATCTTGTGAGGGGAAAGCCGTTTATGAAATTCGAACCCCCTCTCCGCCTCGTTTCACTCGGAACCTCTCCCCCGATCGACGGGGGAGAGGATGCGCCGACCGCAAGCTCGGCGCCCATCCCCTCCCCTCACGAAGTGGGGGAGAGGTGTCGAGACGGAGCCGAGACGGAGAGGGGGATACAATCGAATCCCGAGCCGGCCGACCCCGCCGCCGAACTCGCGCGCGAAATCGGCGCCACGGGCCATGCCGTGTTCGCGCTTGCGCGAGGGGCACGCGGACGGGAACTTGTGTCTCTCCTTCGGCGGGACTTTCCGGACAGCTCGCCATCCGCCTGCGGCAGGTTGATCGAGGCCGCCGCAAACGCAATCAAGCCGTTCTGGTGGGCGCACGGCCACCCGCAAGCATTTGCCGGCCTCCGCTGGGCCTCGCGGCTCGAAGGCCCCCTCCCCGGTCCCGCGGGGTTGGCATTTCCGGTCTCCGCCGGACGGGCCGAGGCCGGCCTCGTCGCTTTCGTCGGCACGCGGCTTTCCCTTTCCGATCGAACGTTGCCGGACCTCCACCGCAGATGCTTTGCCCTCTTCGCCGCGACCGCGGGACGGCAGGGCGCCGCGTCGCGCGAGCAGATTTCGCTGGCGAAGCGCGAATTGGAATGCATCCGCCTCGCCGCCGACGGCCTGACCAGCGAGGACATCGCCAAGGCGCTGGGCCTCTCGCTGCACACCGCCAATCAGTATCTCGCCGAGGCCGCGCGCAAGCTCAACGCCACCGGCCGCATGCACGCCGTTGCCAAGGCTCTGAGAATGGGCTTGATCGACTGAAAGCGGGCGTCTTGCGCAGCTTCGGCGCCTACTCCAGGTAACCCGCCGCCTCGGTCTTGCGGATGCGCGAGTCGGCGATCGCGGCTTCTAGGAAGCTGGTATTCACGTCCGGATCGCTGTCGGGCGCGTCGAACGAGACGTAGTTCACCTCGATCTCGGCGTGCTGGTCCGAAAGCGCCAGCGTGAAATAGATCGTCGCGCCGCGCGGGCGCAATTCGAGGTCGAGCACGATCTTCGGCGGCGTCGCCCAGCAGACCTGCGCCTCGCCGCCATGGCCGAGCCTGAGTGTGCCGGGCATGAAGTAGAGCTCCGCCGCCGAGGCCACCAGGTCGGAGATGTTGGCGAAGCGCTCGAGCTTGATGTAGGCGACATAGTCCGCGACATCGACCATGCGCAGCTCGCTGACGACGTTCTGGATCGCCCTGGCGACGATGATCTCTCTGGTGTCGGTGTGCGGTTGCCTATCCATCGCCTTCCTATCAATGAACAGCCTTGCCCGACGCTGGAGGCGCTTTGTCGCGGTAGACGATGCGCACCAGCTCCGCGACCGCCTGGTAGAACTGAGGCGGGATCATGCTATCGACCGAAACTTGTTTGTACATGGAGCGGGCGAGCGCCACGTCCTCGAAAACGGGAATGTCGTGCTCCGCGGCGATCTCGCGGATTTTCAGCGCCAGGAGATCCTGGCCCTTTGCGACCACGATCGGCGCCGCCGTCTCCTCGCGTACATAGCGCAGCGCGATCGAGAAATGCGTCGGGTTGGCGATGATCAGCGTAGCTCGCGGCACGGCCTGGATCATGCGCCGTCGTGCGCGGTCGCGGGCGAGCGAGCGCATGCGGCTCTTGATGATCGGGTCGCCGTCGGTCTGCTTGAACTCGTCCTTGACCTCCTGCCGGGTCATGCGCAAGTCGCGGCGCCATTTGAAACGCGACCAGAAGAGGTCGGCGCCGCCAATCGCCGTCATGACGAACGTGATCGCGACCAGAATGTGGGTCGCCGCACTCTTAATGACCATCGTGAATTCGGCCGGCTGGGTGATCATCCCGGAGAGCAATTGCTGGACGATGCCGTTCAGCGCCAGCATGACGAACATCGCCGTGAAACCGAGCTTGCCCAGCGATTTGCCGAATTCGACGAAGCCCTGCAGCCCGAACAGCCTCTTCCAGCCCTCACGTAGCGAGATGCGCGACGCCTTCGGCTGGATGCGGTCGAGCACCAGGCGCGGCATGTTCTGCAACGCCGATGCAGCGAGCCCCGCCGCCATCAGCAGGATGAGTACGCCGCCGATGCTCTTGGCGATCTCAACGAGCACCATGCGATAGAGCGTCGCCACATCCTGCGCCGTGGCGATCGGCCATTCCTCAGGGCGATCCAGGAAGCCCGAAAGGAAGCCGCCCAGATCGACCAGGCTGTCCTGTGCGATGAAAACCGTGAAGACCAGGATTGCCACGAACGAGGCGAGGATCGACAGTTCCTTCGAGAACGGCAGATTGCCCTTCTCGATCGTGTCGCGGATCTTCTTTTCCGAGGGTTCCTCGGTTTTGCTTTCCTGGTCGTTGTCCTCGGCCATGGGTCAGCGGTCCGCTGCAGCCGAGCAGCTTGGATGAGCAGGACAATCGAATATGAGCCAAAGCACCCCCTCACCGGTTTGCTTCGCAAACCTCTCCCCCTGCCCGGGGGAGAGGAGTCGCCGGCCGCAGGCCTTGGCGCCCCTCCTCGCCGGCACGGAGTGAGGGAGAGGTGGTTTGCGAGGCAAACCGGTGAGGGGGCGGGACAAATCTGAAGGACGCAAAATCCTTGACCTCTATCAGGCCGCTTCCTGCACCTCGTCGGAGCCGGGAAGCTGGACGGCCCCCTCGCTGGCCAGCCGGATAGCGGTCGAGGCGATGTTCTTGCGCGCCCGCGCAATCTCGGCGAACGGGATGTTGCCGGCCTCGGTGGCGAGTTCGGACTCGATCATGCGGCGCGAGCGCGGACCGAGCGCCGAGAGGATCGCCTCGGC
>JBQCFH010000454.1:0-4683 GCA_051959385.1 Rhizobiaceae bacterium
CGGCTTCCCGGTTCCGATCTTCCGCGTCTGTCATTTCGCGCTTGTCCGTCATTGAAACCAACACGGCAATTTCCCATCATATAGGCGGTCAATCCGGCGCGATCGAGCCCTTTCAGGCTCCGCAGCGCCGCCTCGTGGAGCGGGAAATGAACGCCATTCGAACCGGCATGCTGCTGGCCGTGATGACGGCTCTTTTCATGGGCGTGGGCTACCTGATCGGCGGCCCTTCCGGCACCGTCATCGCCTTCGTGATCGCGGCCGGCATGAACCTCTTCAGCTACTGGAACGCCGACAAGCTGGTGCTGTCGATGCACCATGCCGTCGAGATCGACGAGCGCGCCGCGCCGGAATATTACGGCATCGTCCGCGACCTCGCCCGCCGTGCGAACCTGCCGATGCCGAAGGTCTATCTGATCGACAACCCGCAGCCGAACGCCTTTGCCACCGGCCGCAACCCGGAGAACGCGGCGGTGGCGGCCACCACCGGCCTTTTGCACCAGTTGAGCCCCCAGGAACTGTCGGGCGTGATGGCGCATGAGCTTGCCCATGTCGAGCATCGCGACACGCTGACCATGACGATCACCGCGACGCTCGCCGGCGCCATCTCGATGCTCGGCAATTTCGCCTTCTTCTTCGGCGGCTCGCGCGACAATAACAACCCGTTCGGCTTCGTCGGCGTGCTGGTCGCCATGATCGTCGCGCCGCTGGCGGCCATGCTGGTGCAGATGGCGATCAGCCGCACGCGCGAATATTCCGCCGACCGCCGCGGCGCTCAGATCTGCGGCAATCCGCTCTGGCTGGCCTCCGCGCTGCGCAAGATCGCCGCGGCCGCCGGCCACATCGTCAATCCGGAGGCGGAGCGCAATCCAGCGACCGCCCATCTCTTCATCGTCAACCCGCTTTCCGGCGAACGCATGGACAATCTCTTCTCGACCCATCCGGACACCGAGAACCGGATTGCCGCGCTGGAAGCGATGGCTCGCGACGGCGCGATGGATGGCGGCGCGTGGAATGGCCCGGCTGCGGCCGAGCCGGACGTCGCCGCGGGTCCGTGGGGCGGGGCGCCCCGCAACGACGCGCCTGAAAATCCCTGGCGCCGCAATCCGACCGGTCCGCGCGCGCCGCGCGGCCCCTGGTCGTGATGGATCACCCCCTATGAAGTTCGACCCCCACTCCGGTTCGCTTCGCGAACCACCTCTCCCCCGGTCGACGGGGGAGAGGAAGCGATGGCCGCACGGCTTGGCTGCTTTCCTCTCCCCCACGGAAGTGGGGGAGAGGTGGCCGCGAAGCGGACGGAGTGGGGGACACTTCGCCGTATGCGGTGGTCCTGGGTGGTGAGGCTCGAAGCACGTCTTCGTTCCCGCAAACAGTCATCGGGAAAGCTGAAAGTGGAAGGGGAGGACCGTCCCGGCCTTGCCGCCCGCAAGGCGGCCGCCCGCCTTCTTGCCGCAGTCATAGACGCGCACACCTCGCTTGACGGGCTGACCGATGCCGAAGGCGGCCACCCACAATACCGCGCGCTCGATGCCCGGGACCGCTCGCTTGTCCGGGCGATCCTCGCCAGCGCGCTACGCCAGCGCATGACCATCGGCAGGCTGATCGAGCGCGAACTCGACCGGCCGCTGCCGCCGAACGCACACGCGCTTCCGCACATTCTTCATGTGGCCGCCGCGCAGATCCTCTTTCTCGACGTGCCGGACCACGCCGCGGTGGACCTCGCCGTCAGCCATGCCCAGGACGACCCCCGAACCGCGCGGTTCGGCGGCCTCGTCAACGGCGTCTTGCGCGCGCTTCAGCGTTCGAAGGCGGCGGCGCTGCCCGAAACGCTGGCGGCGACCGAGGATGCGCCCGGCTGGTTCCGCGACCGGCTCGTCGCCGCCTACGGGGCGGAGAAGGCGGCGGCGATCCTTGCCGCCCACCGGGCCGAGGCGCCCACGGACTTCACCGTCAAAGCCGAGCCGGAGAAATGGGCGGCGCGGCTGGGCGGCATCGTCTTGCCGACCGGTTCCGTGCGCGTCGGGAAACTGATCGCTCCCGTACCGGAACTGCCCGGCTATGCCGAAGGTGCGTGGTGGGTACAGGACACGGCGGCGAGCCTGCCGGCCCGGCTCCTCGGCGAACTGGCCGGAGCCCGCGTCGCCGACCTCTGCGCCGCGCCCGGCGGCAAGACCGCGCAGCTCGCGGCGGCCGGGGCTCGCGTGACGGCAGTCGACATTTCGGCGAGCCGGCTGAAGCGGCTTGCGGCCAATCTCGTCCGGCTCGGGCTGGAAGCCGAGATCGTCGCGGCCGATCTCATGAAATTTGAGCCGGCAAAGCCATTCGACGCGATCCTGCTCGACGCGCCTTGTTCCTCGACGGGAACGGTCCGCCGCCATCCCGACGTTCCCTGGACGAAGACGCCGGAAGACATCGAAAAACTTGCCGGAGTGCAGCGCCGGCTGCTCGGCCGCGCAGTCGAACTCGTCCGGCCGGGCGGCCGGATCGTCTTTTCCAACTGCTCGCTCGATCCGGAAGAGGGCGAGCGTCTCGTCGAACGGTTCCTCGCCGAAACGGCGGGCGTCCGCCTCGATCCCGTCCGGCCCGGCGAGGTCACGGGCATCGGTCCCTTCATCACCGCCGCCGGCACGTTGCGCACCACCCCGGCCGATCTTGCTCTCGGCGCACCCGCCCTGTCCGGCATGGACGGCTTTTTCGCCGCCCGCTTCGTAAGGCTGGCCTAGGCCTTTCATGTGCGAAGCGCATTTGCGCCTTCGCATATCGGGCCGACTGCTCTAGAATCCCGACCGGTTAGGGGCTCGGACGAGGAAGCGCGGCATTGAGGGAAGCGAGGGGGTACGCCCCGCGCCTGTGGGCGCTTGTGGGGCAGGCGCTTTGGCGGCGCGCCCGTCGGCGCTTGCGCGCCGGGCCGGCCTATCGCTGGCGCTATGCCGGACGGACCCCCGAACGCATCCTCGTCGCCCCTCCCGATCTGCGGCTCGCCGATCCGCAGACCGCCGCCGACATCTATCACGGCCGCTTTCCCTTCGCCGGCCATGTCGTGGATGCCAGCGGGCAATCGCCCTTCCAGCTGGAAGTGGGCAACACGGCCTGGCTAGAGGACCTGCACGGTTTCCGCTGGCTCCGCCACATGCGCGAGGCCGGCACCGACCTCGCCGCGGCAAACGCGCGCGCCCTCGTCTCCGAATGGATCGCCGCCCATGGCGGGCGCATTTCCGGCCTCGCCTGGGACCCGGCGGTCACATCGCGCCGCGTCATCGCCTGGCTGCAGCACTCGGCGATCGTTCTCCAGGGCGCGGAATATCCCTTCTACCGCTCCTTCCTGAAGCTTCTCGCCATTCAGATCCGTTATTTGCGGTCGATGGCGCCGGAGATGACCGACGGCGAGGAAAGGCTACGCGCCCGCATTGCGCTCGCTTTCGCCGCGCTGTCGCTGCCTGCGCCGGCCTCGGCGCTCCGCAACGCCGTGCGCAACCTCTCCGACGAACTCGAACGGCAGGTCCTGCCCGACGGCGGCCACATCTCGCGCAACCCGGCCGCGATCCTCGAGCTGCTCGCCGATCTCCTGCCGCTCCGCCAGACTTTCGCCAACCAGGCGGAGGCGCTGCCGCCGGCGCTGATGGGCGCCATCGACCGCATGCTGCCGGCCCTGCGCTTCTTCCGCCATCAGGACGGCACGCTAGCGCATTTCAACGGCGTCGGCGTCACCATCCATAACCGCATCGCCGCCGTGCTGCGCCATGACGACACGATCGGCGCGCCGCTCCTCCACGCACCGCATTCCGGCTATGAGCGCATGGTCGCGGGCGGCACCACGGTCATCGCCGATACCGGTCCGCCCCCGCCGCCGGAAGTGTCGCGCAACGCGCAGGCCGGCTGCCTCTCCTTCGAGCTGTCGTCCGGCCGTCAGCTGATCGTCGTCAATGCCGGCGTCGATTCCTTCGGCGCCCGCGACTTCCGGCCGCTGTCGCGCGCCACCGCCGCGCATTCGACCGCAACAATCAACGACGCCTCCTCCTGTCGTTTCAACCTGTCGCCCCGCCTCGAGCGCATTACCGGCACGGCCATGGTGGACGGGCCGCGGCGCGTCGAATGCACGCGCATCGAACAGGACAGGGTACAGGGCTTCGTTGCCAGCCATGACGGCTATCTCACCCGTTTCGGGCTGATCCACGAGCGGCAGCTCATCCTCTCTGCCGACGGCAACGCGCTCGACGGCTGCGACCGTTTCTTCACCTCCGGCGGCAGGCCGCCTGCCGGCCGCACGAGCGATTTCGTCGCGCTGCGTTTCCACCTGCATCCGGATACGCACCTTGCCCGCGACGAAACGGGATGCCTGGTGGTCGACTCGGTGCGCGGCGGCCAGTGGGCGTTCACCTGCGATGGCATCGAGCCGGACGTGGAGGAATCGATTTTCTTCGCCGGCCTGGCCGGACCGCAGCGCAGCCGCCAGATCGTCCTCAATTTCCGCGCTTCGGAAGCGCCGGAGGTCGCCTGGCGGCTGCAGCGCACACGTTCGGCGCCTCCGCTCTGACGCCGCGCCGGCGCGCTCAAGCGGCCGGTTTGATTCGACGGCGCATCGTGATACTGCCCATTCTCCCCTTCCAGGAGACACCGCGACATGGCCGTTGCCTCGAAGAAGATTCCGGCGCCCGACCTGGTGCCGGTGCGCCGCGCCCTCATCTC
>JBQCFH010000455.1:0-4496 GCA_051959385.1 Rhizobiaceae bacterium
CTCGCCAATTACCGCGCGCCGGGGCTCGCCGACATGGCGCTTGCCATTCAGGAAGGACGGCCGCATCGCTGCTCGATGGAAGCGGCGCTGCACGCGATCGAGGTGATGACCGGCATATTGAAATCGGGCGAGACCGGAAAATTCGTACCCATGCGGACGACCTGCGAGCGGCCGGCGGCGCTTGACATCAAGGCCGCGAAGGGGCTGCTTGCGAAGCGCTGAACCTGCCCTTCGGTAAGGATAGTTGCCTATGAAATTCGACCCCCACTCCGATCAGCTACGCTGACCACCTCTCCCCCGCTCGACGGGAGAGAGGAAACGGCGCCAACAGTGCGGCCGGCCTTCCTCTCCCCTTTTGAGGGGGAGAGGTTCCGAGCGAAGCGAGGCGGAGTGGGGGGCCTGCTCCAGATTGCAAGGAACTCCCGATGCCCTACACACCCGCCGAAAACCGCTACCAGAAGATGCGCTACAACCGCTGCGGCCGCTCCGGGCTGAAGCTGCCGGCGCTGTCGCTCGGCCTGTGGCACAATTTCGGCCATGACACGCCGCACAAGACCAAGCAGGCGATGTGCCGCACGGCCTTCGACCTCGGCATCACCCATTTCGACCTTGCCAACAATTACGGCCCGCCGCCCGGCTCGGCGGAAGAAGCGTTCGGCGAAATCCTGCGCACCGATTTCGCCGGCTATCGAGACGAGCTCATCATCTCCACCAAGGCGGGCTACAATATGTGGCCGGGTCCCTATGGCGAGTGGGGCAGCCGCAAATACCTGATAGCCAGCCTCGACCAGAGCCTGCAGCGGATCGGACTCGACTATGTCGATATCTTCTATTCGCACCGCTTCGACCCGGAGACACCGCTGGAAGAGACGATGACGGCGCTCGATCATGCGGTGCGGTCCGGCCGCGCGCTCTATGCCGGCATCTCGTCGTACAATTCGCAGCGCACGCAGGAGGCGGTGGCCATCCTCAAGGAACTCGGCACGCCCTGCATTATCCATCAGCCGAGCTATTCCATGATCAATCGCTGGGTGGAGGATGACGGCCTGCTCGATACGCTGGAAGGTCTCGGCATCGGCTCGATCGTGTTCTCGCCGCTGGCGCAGGGCATGCTGACCACGAAATATCTGAACGGCATTCCCGAGGACAGCCGGGCGGCGCAGGGCAAGTCGCTCCGAAAATCCTTCATCAACGAGAAAACCATCGCCAACATCAAGGCGCTCAACGACATCGCAGAGAAGCGTGGCCAGACACTCGCCCAGATGGCGCTCGCCTGGGTGCTGCGCGGCGGGCACGTCACCTCGGCGCTGATCGGCGCCAGCCGGCCCGAGCAGATCGAGGACAGTGTCGGCGCGCTGAAGAATCTCGACTTCTCCGAGGCCGAACTGAAGGAGATCGACCAGTACGCGCGCGAGGGCGACATCAACATCTGGGCTGCTTCGGCGGAACGGAAAGGGCCGGCGCGGTAGCAGGATGCGTCCTTCGAATCTCGCCCATTGACACCGGGTGCGATTCCACGGCCGCAGTGCGGGGTCGCGCCTCAGGACGAGGGAGGCAGGTGCCACGCTTCGAGCACGGAGGTGAAGGATGCTGCCTTAGGGATCGGACGGGCTGACACCGCCGGCCCTCATCTTGAGATGCGAGCCCGCATGGCGGAGCGAATATGGAGCTATACCTTTGCCGGGCGAGCCTCGAAGGACGCACGGCTTCTCACAGCCATGAGGCCCTGCCATGATCCGGAATCCCATCCTGCCCGGCTTCAATCCCGATCCGTCGATCTGCCGGGTCGGGCGGGACTACTATATCGCGACCTCGACCTTCGAATGGTATCCCGGCGTCCAGATCCACCATTCGGCCGACCTTGCGAACTGGCGGCTCGCCGCCCGGCCGCTCGACCGGGCGAGCCTGCTCGACATGCGCGGCAATCCCGATTCCTGCGGCATCTGGGCGCCATGCCTGTCTTACGCAGACGGGCTCTTCTGGCTCGTCTACACCGACGTCAAGCGCTATGACGGCAACTTCAAGGACGCACACAACTACATCACGACCGCGCCCGCGGTGACCGGCCCCTGGTCGGACCCCGTTTACGTCAATTCGAGCGGCTTCGACCCCTCGCTCTTCCACGACGATGACGGGCGGAAATGGTTCCTCAACATGTACTGGAACCATGTCTCGAACGGCGTCGGCGGCCATCCCAAGCATCCCTCCTTCGCCGGCATCCTCCTGCAGGAATACGATGCGAAGGCGCAAAAACTCGTCGGCGAGGCGAAGAACATCTTCCGCGGCAGCCCGCACGGGCTGGTCGAGGGGCCGCATCTCTTCAAGCGCGACGGCTGGTATTATCTCACCACGGCGGAAGGCGGCACGGGCTACGACCACGCCGTCACCATGGCCCGCTCGCGGGCGATCGACGGGCCGTACGAACTGCATCCCGACACGCACATCATCACCTCGAAGGACGCGCCCGACGCGCCGCTGCAGCGCGCCGGCCATGGCCAGATCGTCGAGACGCCGGAGGGCGAGTTCTATCACACGCATCTGACCTCGCGGCCGCTGCCCGGCACGCGACGCTCGCCGCTCGGGCGCGAGACGGCGATCCAGAAATGCGTCTGGGGTGCGGACGGGTGGCTGAGGCTCGCCGAGGGCGGGAAGGTGCCGTCGGTCGAGGTGCCGGCGCCGGGCGGCGCGGCGCACATGCCCGGTCCGACGCGCGTGGACTACGCATTCGACGGGCCGGCGCTGCCGCCCGACTTCCAGTGGCTGCGCACGCCCTATCCAGAGCGCATCTTCTCGCTGACGGCGCGGCGAGGCCATCTGCGTCTCTTCGCGCGGGAATCGATCGGAAGCTGGTTTGAACAGGCGCTGGTGGCGCGGCGGCAGGAGCACTTTTCCTTCCGCGCCGAGACGCGCATCGACTTCCGGCCGCAGAATTTCCAGCAGGCCGCCGGGCTCGTCCACTACTACAACCGGCACAAGTTCCACTTCCTCGCCGTGACGCATGACGCGCGCCACGGCCGCGTGCTCACCATCCTGAGCTGCCCCGGCGACTGGCCGGACGGGCGGCTCGCCTTTCCGCTGGCCGAGCCGGTCGTGCTGCAGGCGGAAGGGCCGGTGGAGCTTGCGATGGAAGTACGGGACGCCGCGCTGCAATTCCACTTGCGGCAAAATGGCGACCAGCACAGCGGCGTCCAGTTCGATGGCTGGCGGCCGGTCGGCCCTGTGCTCGACGCCAGCCTTATCTCGGACGAGGCGGGGCGCGGCGAGCACGGCTCGTTCACCGGCGCGTTCGTCGGCATCGCCGCCTTCGATATCTCAGGCTCGGTCCGGCCGGCGGATTTCGGTCGTTTCAGCTATATGGCAGAGGGATAACGGGGCGGCGGGGATGCCGCCCTGATCGGCAGGTTCAGGCCGGGCGCGACGCGGAAGGCGCGGCGGGACGTCCGGGAACGGCGCGCGGCTTCTTCTTCGGGGCGGGCAGCAGGCCCTCGCGCTGCGCCTGCTTGCGGGCGGCCTTGCGCGAGCGGCGGATGGCCTCGGCCTTCTCGCGGGCGCGGCGCTCCGACGGCTTCTCATAGGAACGGCGCGCGCGCATCTCGCGGAACACGCCTTCGCGCTGCATCTTCTTCTTGAGGACCCTCAGGGCCTGTTCGACATTGTTATCGCGTACGAGTACCTGCAATGAATCATCCTGACGTTAGAGTAACGTGATACGCCGCAAGGCGGCGCAGACGGTTGTATGATGATGCGCCACATATAGGGCGACGCGGGCGGCACGGCCAGAGCGGCGGCCGCACATAGGGTGTGTCTTGACGACGAAGCGGCCTTAACACCTTTCGCCGCCCATGCCCACCCCTTCATGAGACAGAAACCGCGGGCGGCGTCCGCGGCGGATTTCCCGCTTCCCAGCGCGGGCCGAAATCTCTATACGCGCGGCCATGACGACACCGCTCGACCACATCCGCAACTTCGCCATCGTCGCGCATATCGACCACGGCAAGTCGACGCTCGCCGACCGCCTGATCCAGATGACGGGCGGGCTCGACCTGCGCGAGATGAAGGACCAGGTGCTCGATTCGATGGATATCGAGCGCGAGCGCGGCATCACCATCAAGGCGCAGACCGTGCGGCTGCACTACAAGGCCCGCAATGGCGAGGAATATGTCCTGAACCTCATCGACACGCCCGGCCATGTCGATTTCGCCTATGAGGTGTCGCGCTCCCTCGCCGCCTGCGAGGGCTCGCTCTTGGTGGTCGATGCCAGCCAGGGCGTCGAGGCGCAGACCCTCGCCAATGTCTACCAGGCGATCGACAACGACCACGAGATCGTCGTGGTGCTGAACAAGGTGGACCTGCCCGCCGCCGAGCCCGAGCGCGTCAAGGAACAGGTCGAGGAGGTGATCGGCATCGATGCCAGCCAGGCCGTTCTCATCTCGGCCAAGACCGGCCAGGGCGTCGAGGAGGTGCTCGAAGCCATCGTCCACCAGCTTCCGCCGCCG
>JBQCFH010000456.1:0-2804 GCA_051959385.1 Rhizobiaceae bacterium
AGGATGGTGCGCCGGCCATAGCCCTTGCCGCGTTCTTCCGCGGCAGTGGCGATCTCGAACAGGCCGGCCAGGTCGCCGTCCTGCACGCAGATCGCCGTGGTCACCGGCTGGCCGCCCTGTTCCAGCACGAACAGGCCCGCCCTCGGCTCGATCGAGCCGATGATCTTGGAAAGGCCCGGCTTCAGCTCCGGTTCCAGATTGCCGATGCGGATCGCGGCGTTGACGAAGCGGGCCACGTCTCTGAGCGGAATCTGGTCGAGCGCCCTGTCGATGGCCCGGTCGGAAAGCGGCCTGCGCATGATCAGCGACTCGTCGAAACGCGACCAGCCCTTGTCGTCGAGGTGCCCCTCCAGCGCCGCTCCGGAAAGCGGCGAGATGCGGAAGGTCAGCGGCCTTGTATAGGCTTCGAAGCGCCGCGCCGCCCTGGCGATCCGCTCGTCGAGGCGGCCGGTATCGGAAGGATCGAGCGGATTGACCGAATTGAGCCGCTTGGCCGGATGGCCGGCGGTCAGCCGGATGGCCCAGGTGCCGTCATATTGCACCGAGGCCGCCGGCCAGGCCCGGAACCCCGCCGCCTCGTAGCGGCGGACGGTTGCCAGGTCTGGGGTTGTGACTATGCCCGAGGTCATGCCGATCGGGCCGGACCTGCCGGGCGCCATGACCTGTTGCCCTCTTGCTCTACGTTGTCCCCCTCTGTCCTGCCGGACATCTCCCCCGCAAGGGGGGAGATCACGCTTTCATCGATCTCGATCCCAATCTCGACGGTCACAAAAGAGGAGCCAACATCTATGAAGGCGTAATCTCCCCCCTTGCGGGGGAGATGTCCGGCAGGACAGAGGGGGGCAACGTAGAGCACTAAGATTCGCGGTCCGTCTGCAAATACGGCGTCAGCTCCGGTAGTCGCCGTTGATGGCGACATATTCCTTGGTCAGGTCGCAGGTCCACACCGTCGCCTTGCCGGAGCCGAGGCCGAGATCGACGCCGATGCGGATGGCGTCGCGCTTCATGTATTGCGAGGTCTGTTCCTCGGAATAGCCGGGGTCGCGCTCTCCCGCATGCGCCACGCGGATGTCGCCGAAGAAGATCGACAGCCGGTCGCGGTCGGCCGGCTCGCCGGCCTTGCCGACGGCCATCACCACGCGGCCCCAATTGGCGTCCTCGCCGGCAACCGCCGTCTTCACCAGCGGCGAATTGGCGATGGCGAGCGCGATGCGCTTAGCCGAGCGCGACGATCTGGCCCCGGCGACGGAGATTTCGATTTCCTTGCGCGCCCCCTCCCCGTCGCGCACGACCTGCAGCGCCAGGTTCTTGAGGATGCGATTGAGCGCCCGCCGGAACGGCGCGAGCCTCGGGTCGCGCGCATCCTCTATCCGCGGGGATCCGCGCCGGGCCGCCGCCCCCGTCGCGAAGAGAAGAAGCGTGTCGCTGGTGGAGGTGTCGCTGTCGACCGTGACCGCGTTGAAGCTCTTGCCGACGCCCTTGCGCAGCAATTCCTGCAGGACCGGAGCGGCGATCGCCGCATCGGTGGCCACGAAGGAGAGCATGGTCGCCATGTCCGGCGCGATCATGCCGGCGCCCTTGGCGATGCCGTTGATCGTCACTTCCGCCTCGCCGAGCCTGACCGTCGCGGTGGCGTATTTCGGATAGGTGTCGGTGGTCATGATCGCCTTGCCGGCCTCGGCCCAGCCGCCCGGCGCCGCCTGGCCCACCATGTCGTCGAGCAGGTGCGCGAAGCGGCCCGCATCGAGCGGCTCGCCGATGACGCCGGTCGAGGCGAGGAACACCTCGCTCGCCTTGCAGCCGGCGGCCTTCGCCGCCGCCTCGCCCGTGATCCGGGTCGTCTCGCGCCCTTTCATGCCCGTGAACGCGTTGGCGTTGCCGGAATTGACGACCAGCACGCGCGCCGAACCGCCGCCAAGATTCTCGCGGCAGAAATCGACCGGCGCGGACGGGCATTTCGAGCGCGTGAACACGCCGGCGACCGTTGTCCCCGGATCGAACGCCATCACCATCAAATCGGTGCGGCCCTTGTACTTGATGCCGGCCTCCGCCGTGGCGATGCGCACGCCGGCGATCGCCGGCATCTTGGGAAAGCGCTTGGGCGCGAGCGGGGAAACGGAAGCGGACATGGGATAATGACCTGGGACGGGAAAAGCTGGCCCCGTTTGCCCCAGACCGCGCCTTTGCGCAAGATGGCTGCATCGCACCCACGCCATATCGATTGCGCGGGGCGGCGAGGGCGGCCGCTATTCGGCCGGCCGCCGCTCCGACCCGATGCGAAAGTCGAGCCTCAATCGGCCGGCGCCGCCGCGTCCTGGGGCCGGCGGCGGCGCCGGAAAGGTCGGATCGTCAATCGCCGCCTTGTCCCGTACGCTGTCGCGGTCGCCTTCGCCGCCATCCCGGAGGTCGTCGGCGAGAAACCGCGCCACGCGCGGCGCGGCCACGCTGGTGCCGGACATTGCGAGGATCGAGCCGCAACGCGAACCGGCGCTGAATTTCCCGTGCAGCACGACCGAATCCTCGCTGCCGGCGGCCGCGTCGGGGCCGTCACGGTTCGGGGTCCGCGCATCCCGCGTCGGGGTGCCCGGCCCGGCGGAGGAATAGTCGGCCATCATGCCGTTGCTTTCGACGAACCCCGCCATCACCACCGGCTTCTCGCCGCAGGCATAGCCGCTGATTGATCCGGCATGGACCACCGCGCAGGACCGCGCTCCGCCGGGCGGATCGACATCGGAAGGAAAGCCCTTCTCGTCGAACCGCAGATAGTCCGGCTCGTCGAAATAGGACTGCCGGCCGAATATCGG
>JBQCFH010000457.1:0-13290 GCA_051959385.1 Rhizobiaceae bacterium
AGGTCGTCGTAGAAGCGCGCCTCCACGATGAGGAGATGGGGGTTCTGCTGGTCGGCCATGAGTGTCTCCGGGCAAGCGGCTCACTTAGGACGAACGGCGCGGCGGGACAAGCGCCGTTTCCGCCAACACGCAAATCCGGGCTTGGGCGACCCGCGCCGAGACGTCCGAAATAGGGCCGAATCTACCGATTGTGCTTGCTGAGGAAGTCCAGCATTTCCTCGAGAAAACGATCGAATGCGGGTGTGCCGGCGAGCGGGACATGATTGCTGCCGGGCAGTTCGACGAAATCCGCATCGGGCACGAGCCGCGCAAGACGCCGCCCCTCCTCTATCGGGCAAACCCGGTCGCCGACGCAGTGCAGGACGAGCGTGGGCACCCGAAGCGACCTGGCCAGTTCGGTGACGTCGATGTTGGCGTTCGTCTCCCACAGGCGCAATGCGTTCGCCGGACTTGTCGAGATGCGCTGCAGTTCGTCGAAGGATTCGCCGATTTCCGGCGAGGCGTCAGGTATGTAGTTCGATGTGAAGAAGTGCCTGAACACCGGATTGGGCGAGCCCCACCCGTCGCGGATCATGACGGTGAGCGCGTCATAGAGCCGGCGCTGTTCCGGATCCGGCCGCATGTTTCGTCCGCGCAAATAGCCGCCGAAGATGACGATGCAGGTGACCTGCTCAGGATGTTCGACCGCATAGCGGACCGAATAAGCGCTGCCCTGCGATATGCCGAGCAGAGCAAAGCGCTCCAGCCCGGCGGCATTGGCGACAGTAGCCATGTCGTCGGTCATCATGCGTTCGGAGATTTCATCGACCTCCCATTCCGAAAGGCCGTTTCCCCGCTGATCGAACCTGATCAGGCGAATGCGGCGGACGAGTTCGGCACACACCGGGCCCCAGATCGGACTTCGCCACTCATATTCGAGATGATTGAGCCAATTGGGCGCTTTCAGCACCGGCTTGCCTTCTCCCATGTCCGCCCAGGCAAGCTGCACCCCGTCCGAGGCGCTCGTGAAGCGAATGCGCTGCCGCTGCGACGGTCCAATCGTTTTGGCCTGCGCCGGTTCGCCATCCGGCGTCCATTGCCATACGCGGATCGGGCGCGAGATGTTCTTGACGCGCTGGCTGCCCATGTCCCTGAAGTGGAAATCGACGCGGTCGGCGACCAGCTGATGCACGACATCGGAGATGCAGACACCGCCGGGCCGGGAAAGCCCTTGCAGGCGAGCGGCGACATTGACGCCATCGCCGAAGACATCTCCCGCGTCGAATACGACATCGCCAAGATTGACGCCGACCCTGTATGCGATCCGGCGATCCGTTTCGGCCTGTCCTTCGCGTTCCTCCATCTTGATCTGCATGGCGACCGCGCAGCGAACGGCATCGAGCGCAGAGCCGAATTCCGCGAGAACGCCGTCGCCCGTCCTCTTGACCATATGGCCGCCGAAGCTGTCGATCTCCGGTTCCATCGTGTCGGCCAGATAGGTTCTCTGGCGGCGAAGGGTGTCTTCCTCGTCGCGCTCCATCAGCCGGCTGTATCCGGCCATGTCGGCGGAAAGAACGGCGGCCAGGCGTCGCTGCATCGGAATTCTCCGGCCGCAGGATACTCTGGCGACGGGTCGAATGCCATCTGCGGCCCGACATGGGCCCGACCGATACTCCACTATATAATGCAACTTTTCGGTTGCTCTTTCGGTCGAGCTGTGGCAAACGAACGGCAACCAGGAGGTTGCATGATGACCAATCGCATCGAGAAGAGCGTCGAGATCAACGCCCCGATAGAACGAGTTTGGAAGGCGCTGACCGACTACAGGGAATTCGGCGAGTGGTTCCGCGTGAAGCTGGAAGGACCTTTCATGCCCGGCGCGGTCTCGCGCGGCCATATCACCTATCCCGGCTACGAGCATCTCATTTGGGAAGCGACGGTCGTGAAGATGGAGAAGCCGCATCAATTTTCATTCACCTGGCACCCGTACGCCGTCGACCCGAACGTCGACTATTCGAAGGAGACGCCGACGCTGGTCGAGTTCCGGCTCGAACCATCCGGTAACGGCACCAGGCTGACGGTGACCGAATCCGGCTTCGACAAGCTGCCGAAGCACCGGATGCCCGAGGCCATGCGGATGAATGAAGGCGGCTGGGCCGCGCAGATGGAAAACGTCAGGGCCCATGTCGAACGCTAGTGCTCGGCGGGCAGGGCTCGCCGCGCGCGGGCCCGCCCCGATCTTCGCCGCGCTCGGCGACCGCACGCGGCTTTCGTTGGTCCGCCGGCTGAGCGATGGCAGCCCGCGATCGATCGCCAGCCTTTCCGCGGATATGGCGATGACCCGGCAGGCCGTGACCAAGCACCTCGACGTCTTGAAAGAAGCGGGCCTGGTGGCGAAAAGCCGGGTCGGCCGCGAGAGCCGGTACAGCTTTCGGCTGGAGCCGATCGAGGAGATCCGCTCCTACCTGGACGAGGTCTCGCGTCAGTGGGACGACGCGCTCGGGCGTCTCAAATCATTCGTGGAGGGCTGAACCGGCTTAGCCGGCGGCTTCGGCAAGGCGCGCCGCGTATCGCGCCATCGTATCCACTTCGAGGTTGACCCTGTCGCCGGCCTGTCGCTCGCCCCAGGTCGTCACCGCAAGGGAATGGTGGATGAGAAGAACGTCGAAGCGGTTGCCATCCACATGATTGACGGTGAGCGAGGTCCCGTCCAGCGCGACCGAACCTTTCGGGGCGATAAAGCGTGCAAACTCCATCGGGGCCTCAAGCGTGAACCTGACCGCCTCGCCTTCTTCCTCGCGCGCCAGGATAGCCGCCATGCCGTCTACATGGCCGGACACGATATGGCCGCCCAGCTCATCGCCGATCTTGAGCGCCCGTTCGAGATTGATGCGGGTACCCGGCCGCCAGTCGGCGGCGGTGGTCAGCCGCAGTGCTTCCTCCCATGCTTCCACCTCGAACCAGCGCTGGTTCGAGCCTTGTTCGGGCAGCGAGACAACGGTGAGGCAAACCCCGGCGCAGGCGATCGACGCGCCGATAGCAATCGTCTCGGGATCGTAGTTCGTCTCGACCCTGATATGGGCACCTTTTTTCCTCGGCGTAACGGCCGACACAGTGCCGATATCGGTGACGATGCCGGTGAACATCAGGCTTTTCTCACCCATTCGCTGAAATCGTCGTCGCCATACCGCTCATCGCGGACCTTGCTAAAACCGGCGGGGATGCGCTCTGGCGTGATCGGCGCATCGATACCCCCTCCCCCGATCTCGTTCGGGCCGCTGAAAAGGGCAACGCGATCGGCAAGCTCCTCATCGAGGAAATGGCGGACCGTCGCGGCCCCGCCCTCCACCATGAGGGTGGATATCCCTTGGGCGGCGATGTCTTCCAGGAGTTCGGGCAGGGCCAAGCCGCCATTCGCCATCTCCGTGGCAAGAAACTGCACGCCCGCACCTTCAAGCCCGGCTCGGCGGTCCCTGTCGCAATCGGCTGGCGCGGCAATCCAGACCGGCACTTCACGCGCCTGCTTCACCATCCTGGATTCAAGCGGGAGCCGCGCCGCCACGTCGAGGACGATGCGGATCGGCGAGCGCGCCTCGAGTCCGGGCAAACGGCAGGTCAGTTCGGGATCGTCCGCAAGCGCCGTGCCGATGCCGATCAGGATGGCGTCCGCCTCGGCCCGCATCATATGCACCTGGCGGCGCGAGATCTCGCCTGTGATCGCAACCTGCCCCTGCCCGGCAAGTCCGATGCGGCCGTCGCGCGAAACGGCAAGCTTCACGATCACCTCCGGCCGTTTGCGCGATGTGCGCATGAGATAGCCCGCCATCAGGTCGGCCGCTTCGTCCGCCATTACGCCTTCCGTAACCTCGATGCCGGCCCGGCGCAGCACCGCGTAACCCTTCCCCGAGACCCGCTCGTAGGGATCGCTCGCCGCGCCGACGACGCGTGCCACACCGGCAGCGACCAGCGCTTCCGCGCAGGGCGGCGTGCGGCCGTGATGCGCGCAGGGCTCGAGCGTCACATAAGCGGTCGCGCCGCGCGCCAGTCCGCCGGCTTCGTTGAGCGCCTGCGGCTCGGCGTGCGGGCGGCCGCCGATCGCGGTCACGCCCGCGCCGACGATCACCGGACCCTCGCCATCATCACGCACGATCAGTGTGCCGACGGAAGGGTTGGTGCCGGTCAGGCCGAGATGGCGGCGCGACAGGCGGATCGCCGCCGCCATGAAGCGGCGATCGAGCGCCTGCCTTTCGTCGGATGCGCGGGCAGTCCCGGCCATGGCTCAGCCGGCGGTCTCGTCGGCCTTCAGCTCGCCGAGCAGTTCGTGGAAATCCTTGGCCTCGCGGAAGTTGCGATAAACCGAGGCGAAACGCACATAGGCGACGTCGTCCAGCGACTTCAGCGCCTCCATCACGAGATTGCCGATGTCGCCGGCCGGTATCTCCGTCTCGCCCGAGCTTTCAAGCTGCCGGACAATGCCCGTCACCGCGCGCTCGACGCGCTCTGGATCGACATTGCGCTTCCTCAGCGCGATGTCGAAGGAACGAGCCAGCTTGTCGCGATCGAACGGCACCTTGCGGCCGGACTTCTTGACGACAACCAGGTCGCGAAGCTGCACCCGCTCGAAGGTGGTGAAACGCCCGCCGCAGTCGGGACACACGCGCCGGCGGCGGATGGCGGAGCCATCTTCAGCCGGACGCGAATCCTTCACCTGGGTGTCTTCGGACTGGCAATAGGGACAGCGCATGATCAATCCGTATCAGGAGAAAGAAGTTCGAGTGTTGGAAAATAGGTGCGAAATCGCCGCGCGTCACGCGTGAGCAGTGTAGCATTCGAAACCGCCGCCTGGGCGCCGATGAAGAAATCAGGGAGGACGCTGGTCCGCGTGCCACCCCACCGCCGGTAGCGCAGATGCACCTTTCCCGCCAGATAAAGAGCGGCCTTGGGCATCGGCGCGATTGTCAATTCCGTATCTGCCACGAAGCGATCGAGGGTCTCTATCGTTGGAAAACCCACCGCCAGTTCCGCATAGACGACATCATTGATCAGCAATCCGCCATACGCCGCAGCCGATTCGATCGCCGAAAGAGACCAGGCGCCCCATTTTGGGTCAGACGTGAGCAAGTCGAGAAGGACATTCGAGTCGACAAACGTCAATCGTCACCTCTCGTCAGCGCCATGATCTCGTCGGTCGTCATCTCCTTCCCAAGGAATCCCCGATATTTCGCGAAGCGGCTAACCGGCTTCCTGCCGTCGGCCGGCTCGATGACGACATCACCCTGAATCGTCCGCCTGAACCGAACCTTGCTGCCGGGAGAAAGGCCCAGCATGTCGCGAACCGCTTTGGGGATCGTCACCTGTCCCTTGGTCGTGACGGTGGTGTCCATCGCCGCCTCCGTAATACCTATAAAAAGACAAGTATTACTTATCGGCCGGATTTGCAACGAGGCACGACAGGCCGTCGCGGCCCCTCACTGCAGATACGGATAAAGCGGGAACCTCTCCGTCAGCGCCATCACCTTCCTCTGCACCGCCGCCTCGACCGCGGCGTTGCCCTCGTCCGAATTCGCGGCCTTCAGTCCGTCAAGCACCTCGGCGATCAGCTTGCCGATTTCGCGGAATTCGGCCTGGCCGAAGCCGCGCGTCGTGCCGGCCGGCGTGCCGAGGCGGATGCCGGAAGTGACGAACGGCTTCTCCGGATCGAAGGGGATGCCGTTCTTGTTGCAGGTGATGTTGGCGCGGCCGAGCGCCGCCTCCGCGCGCTTGCCGGTGGCGTTCTTCGGCCGCAGGTCGACCAGCATCAGGTGGTTATCCGTGCCGCCCGACACGATATCGAGGCCGGTTTCCTGCAACGACGATGCGAGCGCCTTGGCATTGGCGACCACCTCATGCGCATAGGTGCGGAATTCCGGCCTGAGCGCCTCACCGAGCGCCACGGCCTTGGCGGCGATCACGTGCATCAGCGGTCCGCCCTGCAGTCCGGGGAAAACCGCCGAGTTGATCTTCTTGGAGATCTCCTCGTCGTTCGTCAGGATCATGCCGCCCCTCGGCCCGCGCAGGGACTTGTGGGTGGTGGTGGTCACGACATGGGCGTGCGACAGCGGCGACGGGTGCGCGCCGCCGGCGACGAGGCCCGCGATATGCGCCATGTCGACCATCAGGTAGGCACCGACCTCGTCGGCGATCTCGCGGAACCGCGCCCAGTTCCAGATGCGCGAATAGGCGGTCCCGCCGGCGAGGATCAGCTTCGGTCTCGTCTCGCGCGCCAGCTTCGCGACCGCGTCCATGTCGAGGAGGTGGTCGTCCCTGCGCACGCCGTAGGAAACGACGTTGAACCACTTGCCGGACATATTGACTGGCGAGCCGTGGGTCAGATGCCCGCCGGAATTGAGGTCGAGCCCCATGAACGTGTCGCCCGGCTTCAGAAGCGCCAGGAAGACCGCCTGGTTCATCTGACTCCCGGAGTTGGGCTGGACGTTGGCGAAAGTGCAGGAGAACAGCTTCTTCGCCCGCTCGATCGCGAGTTCCTCGGCGACATCGACGAACTGGCAGCCGCCGTAATAGCGCTTGCCCGGATAGCCCTCGGCATATTTGTTGGTCATGATCGAGCCTTGCGCCTCGAGCACGGCGCGGCTGACGATATTCTCCGAGGCGATCAGCTCGATCTCATGGCGCTGGCGACCGAGTTCGTCACGGATGGCGCCGAAGATTTCCGGGTCGCGCTCCTCGAGCGGTGTGGTGAAAAAGCCGTCGAGCTGGCTTGAGACGGCGGTCGCTGTAGCCATGGCCGGGTCCTCGCTGGGTGGGATGCGCGCCGCCATTAACATACCTGGCCGCGAGCCGCCACGGCTCGCGGGCGAAATTTGCTGGCCGGATTGCGGCAGCGCGGGGCTTCCTGGGCGGCATCGCCGCCGCTGAAGGCCATCGAAGGGAAAACCCTAGGGCGGCTCAGGTAGCGCTGGAAATCCTCAATTCCTGCGCGCCGTCGCGGCCGTAGACATCGTCGCGGAACTGCACCACGCCCGGTCCGGTCGACCATGCGGTGATGTAGACGAAATGCACGGGCGTCGGATCGGCCAGCTCGACCGGCGTGTTGACGCCGGTCTTGATCGTGTCCTCAAGCCTCTGGCGGTCCCAGCCCTCGGTGCCGCGCATCAGCCACACGACCAGGTCGCGCACGTTCTGGACGCGCACGCAGCCCGACGAATCGAAGCGCATGAGCTGGTTGAACAGGCTCTGCTCCGGCGTGTCGTGCATGTAGACGCCGTCGGGGCTCGGGAAGTTGATCTTGACCGAAGCCATGGCGTTGATCTTGCCCGGATCCTGGCGGAACCGGTACTTGGCCGCCTCGTCCGTCGACCAGTCGATGGTCGTCGGATCGACTTCCGTGCCGTCCGGCGCAAGCAGGTGGATGTTGTTGTCCGTCAGGTAGGTCGGGTCCTTGCGCATGATCGGGATGATGTCCTTGCGCACGATGGACACTGGCGCGTTCCAGTAGGGGTTGATGATGATTTCGTTGATTTTGGAGTTTACCAGCGGCGTCTGGCGGCTGATCCGGCCGACGATCGCTGTATGACGGGAGACCACCTTGCCGTTCTCGACCGCCTCGATCTGCGCGGCCGGGATGTTGACGACCACGTAGCGCGGCCCGAGATCGCCCATGGATTGCAACCGCACCAGGTTGGTCTGGAGCTGGCCAAGCCGCATGTCAGCGGGGATGTTCATCGCGGCATAGCTGTATTTGCCGAGCACGCCGTCGCCGGGCAGGCCGTGGCGGAGCTGGAAGCGCTTGACGGCGGAATCGACATAGGAATCGAAGGCGGGCGAAATGCCGGCCTGGGTCGGCAGGTCGCCGGAAACCATCAGCCGCTTGCGCAGCACCACGACGGCCGGGTCGGCGACGCCGAGCTGAAGCTTCTTGTCGTCCGGGACCTGCGGCCAGCCGCCGCTCGCAACGATCTGCTGATATTGCTGGATCGCCATCTGGACGAAGGTAATCGTCTCCGGGCTGAAGATCGGCAGGTTCGTCGCGACCCTCGCCTCGCTGTCAGCGCCGCGGGCGTCGAAACCCGTGCTCCAGGTGCCGCGCCTGGGCGCGCCGAGAACCTCCTGGATCGCGTTCTGGGCGAATGCGGTGCTCGCCCATGCACCTGCCGCCAACGCGCCGGCGCTAGCGAGAAAATGACGGCGATTCCTGTTCATGGCTTTTCCCGACTGAATTCCATTCCGAAATCGGCGCTTGGGTCAGCTGAAGGCCGCCGTTGCACAATGCAAAAGCGGGACCCGCGAAACCGACGTACAGACATAGGCTGGTAACGTTAACAAGCTGCCACCGCCCGAGCCCTCCCCGAACGCATTCCCTGCCTTCCGGTTCCCGGAAGCCGGCCAACGAGGACGTCTCCAAACTCGGATTTCCGCTCTCACCGCAATATGGCGGCAATGCGGCCAAGACGGCTCCGCTGAAGCGCATGTGATCGAAACGGGCGCGGCCGGCGCGCATGGGCGGCCGGCCGCGGCAGGTTTGCTGAAGTGCGTTGCGGAATGGCAACAGCGGATTTCGGTATTCCGAGCTCACATCCGATACGCAATCGTATCGTTCCAGAAGCGGTCGAGGCGCTGCAGCACGCGGTTCATCTGCTTGAACTCTTCCGAGTTGATGCCCCCGACCTGCTCGATCGAGCCGATGTGACGCTCGTAGAGCGCGGCGACCACCTCGGCGACCTCCTGGCCCTTCGGCGTCAGGCTGACGCGGACCGAACGGCGGTCGATGCGCGAACGCTGATGGTTGATGAAGCCGAGATCGACCAGCTTCTTCAGATTGTAGGAGACGTTCGAGCCGAGATAGTAGCCGCGCGAGCGCAGTTCGCCGGCGGTCAATTCCGAGTTGCCGATGTTGAAGAGCAGCAGCGCCTGGATGGCGTTGATGTCGGAACGGCCGTTGCGGTCGAATTCGTCCTTGACCACGTCCAGCAGGCGGCGGTGCAGCCGCTCCACGAGCTGAAGCGATTCAAGATAAAGGGAGCGGATCGCCTGACGCCGATCGTCGTTCTCCACGGCGGGCTTCGCCGCCTGACGCGAGTTGATCATTTACTTAGCCTCTCTGTTGACGCCCGGTGATTTTTTCTTTGTTCTCACCTTGGCCGCACCCTATCGAATACATCTAAAATTCGACTTAAACGCCAAGCTTAACAGGTGCTTACACAGGATCGTCTTGAAAGAGGACTAATGTGCGGTTAACGCGCTGCGCCGCCTTTGCAGATAAAGCGCGACCCGGAAGGCGACATAGGCGATCGCCACCGCCAAGTGCACGACGATGACGGGATCGAGCCTGCCGAAGCGCTGCGGCAGCAGCGCATACATGACCGTTTCGGTCGCCGCGCAGATGAACCATATGACCGGCCCCCAGGACGAAAGCATCCACAGGCCAATCGCGGCGAAGGGAAAGAGCACCGCGAGCGTCGGCACGGCGATCTGCCATTCGACCGGCATCAGGTCGAAGCGCCAGAGCGCGCCGGGATAGAAGCCGACCAGCCGCACCCAATAAGATGTGCCGAAGAGCAGGCAGTAGAGCGCCACGATCCGCTGGAACCACTCGAAGACGATCTCCGTCGTCGAAGGGCCGGTGAATCGCTTCTCGTTCGGGTCGGCCGTCAAAGCGACAGTTCCCTGTCGCCGAGCGGCGCGAAATAGGCGTCTATGTCCTCGGGCTTCACCTCATCCAGCGTGGCCGGCCGCCATTTTGGGGTCGAGCCCTTGTCGATGAGGGCTGCCCGGATGCCTTCGTAGAAATCATGGCCGACGAGCATCCGGTTCAGGATGCGGAACTCCATGCGCATGCAATCGTCCATGGAGAGCGTGTGGCCGGCGGCGATCTGCCTGAAGGTCACGGCGAGGCTGGTCGGCGACCGCTTGGCGATGGTAGCGAGCGTTTCGGCGGCAAAGCTGTCGTCGGCCGCTTCCTCTTCAAGGCTCGCCAGGATTTGCCGCAGGCTGGGCTTGGAGAAATGGCGGTCGATGGAACGGAGTACGGCCGCGTCGGTCTCGCGCGGCGCCGCGCGAAACACCTCGCGGAGGGCCGAGCCGGCATCGCCTGTGTCGCAGAGCCGTTCCAGGAGGCCGTCGAGGTATTCCGACGCCACGGTGTGGGTGGCCAGCCCCGACCAGAGCGCGTCGCCATAGCGGATGCTGTTTCCGGTGAGGCCGAGATAGAAGCCGAAATGCCCGCCGAGGTCAGGCAGCACGTGGCTGCCGCCGACATCCGGGAAGAAGCCGATGCCGACCTCCGGCATGGCGAACACGGCGTTCTCGGTCATCACCCGGTGCGAGCCGTGGACGGAAACGCCGACGCCGCCGCCCATCACGATGCCGTTTATCAGCGCCACATAGGGCTTCGGAAAGCGCTCGATCCGCGCGTTCAGGCGGTATTCGTCGGCGAAGAAATCATATTTCGGTCGCCCTGCCCTGCCCGCTTCGTAGACATCGAGGATGTCGCCCCCGGCCGAGAACGCCCGCCCCTCGCCCTTGATGACGACCAGTTCGACCGCACGGTCCTGCTCCCAGGCGGCGAGCGCGGCGGAAAGCGCCTTGACCATGCGATGATTGACGGCATTGAGCGCCTTTGGACGCGTCAGCGTGACGACGCCGGCCTGGCCGATCCGCTCGAAACGGATGTCGTCGCCGCCGCCAAAATCCATCGCCGAAGATTCCCTCGATCACCGCTTCACCGAGTGCTACGCACGGCGCGTCCCATCGTCAATGCCGCCGCACCCTTGCCAGGAACCGCGATCTGCGGTTTGCATGGGGTCTCCATAGGCTCGGGTGCGCGCCATGCTGCGACTGTTCGGCCTGCTCTTTGTCCTTGCCGCCTGGCCGTCTTCCAGCCGGGCAGCGGAGCCCGATCTTGCCGGACTGTACCGGGCGCAGGCGATCGTCACGGGAACGCGCGAGGAGACCCGCCTGACCGGCTTCGAGGACTGCCTGCGATCGGTCCTGTTGAAAGTTTCGGGCGACCAGCGCCTGCTCGACAGCCCCGCTATCGCACCGCTCCTCCCGAAAGCTTCCGACGCCATCGCAGCCTTCCACTATCATGACCGCATGTCGGGCATTCCCATCCATGACGAGCAGGGCACGCACGACCGGCCTTTCGACCTGACATGCGACTTCGCGCCCGAGAAGGTCGATGCACTGCTCGCCTCGCTGGGCGCCAAGCCCTGGACAGCGCCAAGGCCGCCCCTCGCGCTCTTCGTTTCGGTGCGGAACGGGCCGGTAGCCTTCGTGCTCGCCGCCGACGATCGCGACGGCGCCACCATGCGCGAGGCCTTCACGGACGCGGCTGAAGCGCTGGCAATCCCGATCCGCTTCCCGCAGAAGCGCGATCTGCAGAAGGTCGGCCTCGATGCGGGGACATTGCCGCGAACCGGGCTGCCGGTGCTCGATGCGTTCGCCGGCGAGATCGGCGGCAGCCGGGCGCTGGCCGGTTCGATCGTGTGGAGCGACAGGGAATTGGGCTGGGTCGCCGAATGGCGCTTCTTCGACGGAACCGGCACCGCGATCTGGCAGGTCCGCGGGGTGAGCTTCGACAAGGCCTTCCAAAACGCCATGCGCGGCGCGGCGCAGATCCTGTCGGGGAATGGTGATCCGAAATAGCAGCGGCCAGCACCGTCATCCTCGGGCTCGTCCCGAGGATCTGCCATGGCTGCCGATTATCATCATGCAAATAGACAGTCTGCCTTGTTGGCATGAGCGCAAATGCATCACCCGAGGTAGATCCTCGGGACAAGCCCGAGGATGACGGCGTTGCATTTGCTCCAACTCTCCGAACTCCCGATGCCGTATGCGATCTGAAGAGGCCCGGAAAAGCCGCCGCAAACCGTCGCATTGGTGCTTTCGCGCCAAAGTGCTAGAAGCCGGCGAGGAGCAATGCCATGAACAAGTTCAGCCGCGAATTGCCGGCGGGCGCGAGGAGCGTCGACGAGATCACCGAAGGAAGACGCCTGCGCCGCATGCGCAAGGCCGACTGGTCGCGCCGGCTGGTGCGCGAGAACCGCCTGACGGTGGACGATTTGATCTGGCCCATTTTCCTTGTCGAAGGCAAGGATCGCCGCGAGCCGATCGATGCAATGCCGGGCGTCTTCCGGCTGAGCGTCGACGTCGCGGTGCGCGAGGCGGAGCGCGCGGCGCGGCTCGGCATCCCGGCGATCGCCACCTTCCCCAATATCGACATGGCGCTGCGCGACGAGACGGGGTCGGCAATCCTCGACCCTGACAATCTGATCAACCGCGCCACGCGCGCGATCAAGGCGGCTGTGCCGGAGATCGGCATCATCACCGATGCGGCACTCGATCCGTTCACCAGCCATGGCCATGACGGCATTTTGCGCGACAGCGTCATCGTGAATGACGAGAGCGTGGCGCAGGTCACGGCGGCGGCGGTGCTGCAGGCGGCGGCGGGCGCGGACATCGTCGCGCCGTCAGACATGATGGATGGCCGCATCGGCGCCATCCGCGACGCGCTCGACCAGAACGGCTTCCAGCACGTCGCCATCATGGCCTATGCCACGAAATTCTCCTCCGCCTTCTACGGCCCCTATCGCGAGGCGATCGGCACCAAGGGCGTGCTGAAGGGCGACAAGAACACCTATTACATCGATCCGGCGAACTCGGACGAGGCGGTACGCGAGGCCGAGCAGGATCTCGCCGAAGGCGCCGACATGCTGATGGTGAAGCCGGGGCTGCCCTATCTCGACATCGTGCGGCGGCTGAAGGACGAGTTCGCCATGCCGACCTTCGCCTACCAGGTATCCGGCGAATATTCGATGATAAAGGCAGCGGCCGCGAACGGCTGGGTCGACGGCGAGCGCGTGATGATGGAAAGCCTACTCGCCTTCAAGCGCGCGGGGTGCGACGGCATCCTCACCTACTTCGCCGCCGAGGTCGCGGAACGGCTGAAGGCGTGAGCCCGACGCAACTGTTAATTTACACTGTCACCAGACGCCTGCCCGAATTGGCCATCGCGGTCGTCACCCCAGACAGCATGGTGCGGACATAGCCGACGTTCTGGTAGCGGCCGTTCAATGAAATCCGCGGCAGGGCGCGAAGGTGCCGGGCGTGTTCAGGCCGGATGAGCCCGTGGCGAGTGGTGACCGCCGAAGCGAATCCTGCCTGTTCAGCGAGCCGTACCTCCCTCTCCCCGACCGCCGAGGGAAAGCCGTAGGGGAAGGCCATGTGGCGCGGCTTCTTCCCGATCGCATCCGCGATCCTGACGGCAGCCTCGGCCATTTCGGACAGCGCCTCGTCTTCGGGCAGCCGTTTCAG
>JBQCFH010000458.1:0-3225 GCA_051959385.1 Rhizobiaceae bacterium
GACTGGCGCACGGCGAGCCAGCGGGCCTGCTGCGCGGCAAGATCGAAAAGATTGACAGGCTGCATTCCGGGAATCCCAGTTCGGTTGCCCCAGGACTAGCCGGCCAGTCTTGCGCGGGCCTTGCGGGGTAAAGCAGGGCAGTCATTACGTGTCCTTCATGGACCAAGTTCACCCCTTCGCCGCCGAAAGGCCGGGGGCGGGGGGGAATCGCCGAAAATCCGCGGATATGCGATGCTATTTCCGCAATTCGACGACGTCCTTGGCGGACGTCACCAGCACCCATTTGCCGTCGCGCTGCTCGATCGAAGCGACGCGGCTGTCGTTCGGCAGGGGCGAGCCCACCTGGACGACCCAGATGCCATCCGCGTCCTCGATCATGGCGCGGCCATTGGCGACTTCGATCAGGTTGAAATTGGGCTTCCTGGGCGCGTCGCCCGGAAAGGGCTGGTCCTTGTCGGCCGCCGGCGGCGGCTGCTTCTGCGGCTCGGGAACCGTGCCCGTCGGGAACATGTCGAGCGCGGCCTGGCTCTCCTGGCGCACATCCATCGGCGCGTCGATCCGGGCGGGCTGGTAGCTCGCGGAAGCGGCATGGGCCGCCTGAGGGCGGCCGCTGAAGTGATATCCCTCGAGCTTGAACTTCTCCGGGTTCATGAAAATGTACCAGGGGAACAGCGCGCAGACGAGGCCGAGCACGACGCCGAGGCCGCCGAGAATCATGTCGCCGGAAAGTTTTGGGGGTTTGGGCAGCAGCTTCGGCCGTTCCGGGCGATTGGCGCGCAGCCGTTCCTTCCAGTTGGGCTTCGGCGGGGGCGGCGGATCGTAGCGCTCGTCAGGCACCTCACCGTCCGGCGTCCTGAGATCAGCCAGCCGCTCAGCCATTGGATTTTCCCTTCAGATGACGCGCCAGGTCGCCAAACGGGTCGCGCGAGGGGCGGTCCTTCGGCGACTGGCTCATGGCCTCGTAGAGCTGCGGCACCTGGCGCACTGCGATGTCGAGTTCCGGGTCCGCGCCCGACTGATAGGCGCCGAGCAGGCGGATGTCGCGCGTATCCTCGAAGCGGGAGATCATCGCCTTCAGGCGCATGACCAGGCCCTTCTGCTCTTCCGACCAGGCCTTGTCGGCCAGGCGCGAGATGGAGGCGAGCGGGTTCACCGGCGGGTAGCGCCCCTGCTCGGCGATGGCGCGGTCGAGCACCACATGGCCGTCGAGAATGCCGCGAACGCTGTCGGCGACAGGATCGTTGTGGTCGTCTCCATCCACCAGCACGGAAAGGATGGCGGTGATGGAACCGGCCCCCTCGAGGCCCGGACCGGCGCGCTCGAGAAGCTTCGGAAGATCGGTAAAGACGGAGGCCGGATAGCCGCGCGCCACAGGCGGCTCGCCGGTGCCGGTCGCCACCTCGCGCAGCGCATGCGCGAAGCGAGTGATGGAATCGAGGATGAGCAGGACCCTGTCGCCGTCGGCGCGGAAATATTCGGCAATGCGCATCGCCGTTCCGGGCGCGTGCCTGCGCATCATGGCGCTTTCGTCGCTGGTCGCCACGACCGCAACGGTCTTCGCCATGCCGCGCGGGCCGAGCGTATCCTCGAGGAATTCGCGCACCTCGCGGCCCCGCTCGCCGACCAGCGCGACGACAACCGTGTCGAAGGCGTCGGCGGCGGCCAGCATGGCGAGCAGCGTCGACTTGCCGACGCCGGAGCCGGCGAAAATTCCGAGCCGCTGGCCGTAGCAGAGCGGCGTGAAAATATCGATGACGCGCACGCCGGTGGCGAAAGGCGTGCCGACGCGCTGGCGGCCGAGGGCGGGGGGCGTCCTCAGCGCGGCGTACGCATATTTTTCGCCGGGGGGAAGGGCGCCCCTGCCGTCTATCGGGCGGCCAAGCGCGTCAACGGCGCGGCCGCGCCATGAGCGCGCGGGGACGATATCGAAGGGGCCGCGGTCGAAGACCGTATCGCCCACGCCGGCATCGGCGGCCTGATCGAACGGCGCAACCACAATGTCCGTCGCATTGATCTGGACGATTTCTCCGGCGCGTTTTCCCGTCCGCGAGCGCAATTCCACGACATCGCCGAGACGGGCGGCGCCTGAGAGGCCGCGCGCCCGGTAGTGCGTCGGCGAAACTTCGATGACGCGCCCGCCACGGGCGACGAGCGGCCGGGCGGAGAGGAAGTCGTTGAAACAGCGCTCGAGCGCCGACAGCGGTTCTGCCGCGCCTGCGGCCGGCGATGCTGCGGGAAGGGACCGGCTCTCGCTGCCTTGCATTTCAGGCCCTATTTCGAACCCAGCGTCTTGATGGCGTCATCGAGCGACGCCTCGGATTGGTGGACGAGCGAGGCGGTATCCTCGAAGGTCCGCTGCACCATGATCAGCTTCGCCATCTCGCGCATCGGATCGACATTCGACTGCTCCAGGAAGCCCTGCTCCACGCCGACGGTGGAGTCGTCCACTACCGGAACCGGCTGCCCGGCAGGGATCACGCCGGAGTTTCCGAAGCGCTGGACATTCGGGCCGGCATCGAAGGTGAAGAGGCCGATCGCGCCGACGAGCTTGCCGTTCTGGCGCAGCGTGCCGTCCTTGCCCGCGACCGGCGGGCCGTCATTCGGGTTGAGTTGAAGCGGCGCGCCGCCGGCATCGAGCACGGCGTATCCGTCAAGGGTCGTCAGTTCGCCATTCGGGCTGATCGTAAAGCGTCCGTCGCGCGTCATCACGGTGCCGACGGGCGTCTGGATTCCGAACCAGGCGTCGCCCTGCACGGCGAAGTCGTAGGAATCACCGGTCCTGGTCAGGGCGCCAGCCTTGCCGGACAGGAAATTCGTGCCCGACGAGGTGAAGTCGACGGATTTGTCGCCCGATCCCGTGACGACGTCCTCGAACTTGATGCCGGTCGCGCGGAAGCCGATCGTGTTGGCGTTGGCCACATTGTCGGCGATGGTTTCGAGCCGCTTCTGCAGCGCCATCTGCGCCGAGAGCGAAACATAGAGTCCGGTCGGGATCGCCATCGCTCAAACCTTGAATTGCTGGATGCTGAGCAGGAGATCGGTGGAGATGCCCTGCGTCGTCGGCTGGCTGAACAGGATGCTCACCGGCGCGCTCTGCTGGCTCGCCGAGGGATTGTCGATGTCGTAGAGGCTGGTGAAACGCTTGAGGAAATCGCCGAGCTTGGCCGGGTCCTGGAAATCCTTGATGTCGAGCTTGTCCTCGATCATCGAAGCCTGCTTGTCGAT
>JBQCFH010000459.1:0-2549 GCA_051959385.1 Rhizobiaceae bacterium
ACGAGGCCCGAGCAGTCGATGCCGAAGGCGCTCGCGCCGCCCCACAGATAGGGCGTGTAGAGAAGTCGTTCGGCGACGCCGACATAGTCGTCCACGAATTCGCCTGCCGGACGAAGATGGGCCGCGATCAAGGCGTCGCCCGAGGCCAGCACGGCATATTTCGTTCCGCGCGTTTCGGCGAAGCGTTCGACCGACACGCACGAACCCATGGAAAGGCAGGCCTTGCGCGGCAGCCGGAGGTCGGCTCCCGAGTAAAGGAAAGTGCGCGGAACGGCGACCGTATGGGTGGGCGCTCCTCCCGCCGCTGCGATCGCCGAACGGGCGACATAGCCGACGAAACCGTCGCGCGCGGCCTGAACCCAGGCCCATTCCGGCCCTTCCTCGAAAACCAGCACGTCGTCGCCGAGAAGCAATTGCGTGTTGAGCCCGGCGTCGGCGGCCGGCGCGGCCCCCATGTCGGCCCCCGGAACGCCGATCCGCGCCGGCCTGCCGGCGGCGAAGCGGCTCGCCTCCACGCGCCCTTCCAGCCGCTTGTCGGCGAGGTCGTCGCGGTAGGCGTGCAGGCGCCTGTCGAGAGCGTTCATGCGGCAAGCTCCGCGGCCCTGGCAATGATCACGTCGCCGAACCTTTCCACGTAAAGTGCTCCTTCCACCGTTCGCCGCACAAGCACGTTGCGCCGGTCGTTTTCGTCACGGTGTCGCGACACCAGCTTCATGGCGCCCATCGTGTCAAGCGCCCGGGTAATGACGGGCTTGGTGACGCCGAGGCGGCTCGCCAGCCCACGCACCGTATGGGGCGGCGGATCGAGATAGACGGTAAGCAGGATGGCGGCCTGGCGGAAGGACAGATCATGCGCACCGCCCGTCACCTCCGAGAGTGAGACGAGCTGCCAGAGCCGCAGCGCCTGGCTCGGACGCAGAACAACCGACATGACAAGGTATTCCGTGCTTGTTTCGGAACCGTATCATTCAATCCACAAACATCCGGTTAAGCAAGCATCACTTCCCATAGCGCCGCGAAATCACCGCTTCGAGCGCGCGGATCGCCTGCGCCTCGCCTCCCATCGGTCCGTGCGGGCGGTCGGCCGGATTCCAGCCGAAAATATCGAAATGCACCCAGCGCTCCGTCTTTTCGACGAAGCGCCTGAGGAACAGGGCCGCGATGACGGAGCCGGCGAAACCGTCCCACGTCACGTTGTTGATGTCGGCGATCTTGGAAGCGAGTTTCCTGTCGTAGGGCGCCCACAAGGGCATGCGCCACACCGGGTCCGCTACCGCGAGGGAGGCGGCCGACAGCTCGGCGGCAAGCGCGTCGTCATCCGTATAGAATGGCGGCAGGTCCGGGCCGAGCGCGACACGGGCGGCGCCGGTCAGCGTCGCCATCTCGACGAGAAGCTCCGGCGCCTCCTCGTCGGCGAGCGCCAGGGCGTCGGCCAGAATCAGCCGCCCCTCCGCGTCGGTATTGCCGATCTCCACCGTGATCCCCTTGCGGCTCGTCAGCACGTCGCCGGGCCGAAAGGCGTTACCGGCGATGGCATTCTCGACAGCCGGGATCAGCACGCGCAGGCGAAGCTTGAGCCCGGCATCCATGATCATCGAGGCGAGGCCGAGGACGTTGGCGGCGCCGCCCATGTCCTTCTTCATCAGGAGCATGCCGCTCGCCGTCTTGATGTCGAGACCGCCCGTATCGAAGCAGACCCCCTTGCCGACGAGCGTGACCTTCGGCGCGTCGGCCGGTCCCCAGGAAAGATCGATCAGGCGCGGCGCCTCTGCACCCGCGCGGCCGACGGCGTGGATCATGGGAAAGTTCCGCGCGAGCAGCGCATCGCCGTTGACGACCGACACCTTCGCCTTGAAACGGCGGGCGAGGTCCCGCACCGCCGTCTCCAGCGCGTCGGGCCCCATGTCGTTCGCCGGCGTGTTGATCAGGTCGCGCGCCAGGAAAACGCCATACGCCAGGCGCTTCACGCGTGCGGCATCGACCCCTTCGGGAAGGCCGAAGCGGATCTCGTTGCCGGACTTCCGCCCGTAGCGCGTGAAGGCATAACCGCCGAGCAGAAGCCCGAGCGCCGCCAGTTCCGGGTCGGCCGGCGGCTCGGCGAAATGCCAGTTCCCCGCCGGCAGGCCCTTGCCCAGGCCGCCCGTCACAAGAGGCGAAAAAGCCCCCGCTTCGTCGCCCGTGCCGAAAAGGACGGAACCGATCGCGCCGCTTTCGCCGGGCACGGTCAGCAGCCGCCCCGATTCGCCCGCGAAACCGTTGGCGGCGGCCCAGGCCCGCGCGGCGGGGTCGGGCACGGCCTCCGCCAGGCGGTTCTTTCCAACCAGATATACGGGCCGGGAACCGGACAGGGGTGACGTGAAAAGCTCTACGGGCATGAAACCTCTCCGGCCGCTCCTTGCGACCTTGGAGCGGCAGTCTTTAACGATCCGTTAGGGTTAACAGAATATTTCTCGGCCTGGGAAGCGACCCGTGCGGGGCGCCATCTTGGAGGAGTCCTTTCCCATGTCGACAGGGCTATGCGGCGGCGACAGGAGCAAGCGGAGCATCTC
>JBQCFH010000460.1:0-3668 GCA_051959385.1 Rhizobiaceae bacterium
TGCCGCCTTCGAAAGCGACCTCAAGGGGCCGGCATCGGAAGTCTATCTGCACGAAATGCCGGGCGGCCAGTTCACGAACCTGAAGGAGCAGGCGCGCTCGCTCGGGCTCGAGACGCGCTGGCACGAGGTGGCCAAGGCCTATCAGGACGTCAACCGGATGTTCGGCGACATCGTCAAGGTGACGCCGTCCTCCAAGGTCGTCGGCGACATGGCGCTGATGATGGTGAGCCAGGATCTGACCGTCGCCGATGTCGAAGACCCGGTGCACGACATCGCCTTTCCGGATTCGGTCGTCGCCATGCTGCGCGGCGATCTCGGCCAGCCGCCCGGCGGGTGGCCGAAGGCGCTGCAGAAGAAGGTGCTGAAGGGCGCCGAACCGATCGCGGTGCGGCCGGGCTCGCTGCTCGCCGAAGCCGATCTTGCCGCAAAACGCGCCGAGGCGGACGAGCAGGCCGGGCGCCGGCTCAGCGAGTTCGAGTTCGCCTCCTGGTTGATGTATCCGAAGGTCTTCTCCGATTTCGCCGCCGCAATAGCCGAATACGGCCCCGTCTCCGTTCTGCCGACGCCCGTCTATTTCTACGGCATGGCGCCGGAGGACGAGATTTTCGTCGACATCGAGAAGGGCAAGACGCTGGTGATCCGCTGCCTAGCGCTCGGCGATGTCGACGAGAAAGGCATGGCGACCGTCTTCTTCGAACTGAACGGCCAGCCGCGCCGGGTCAAGGTTCCGGACCGCATCCATGGCGCGTTGGCCGCGCGCGAGCGGCGCAAAGCGGAGCCCGGCAACGAGGCGCATGTCGGCGCGCCGATGCCCGGCGTCGTCTCCGCACTTGCCGTGGTCGCCGGGCAGAAAGTGGCCGCTGGCGACGTGCTGTTGTCCATCGAAGCGATGAAAATGGAAACGGCGCTGCATGCCGAGCGCGACGGCGCCATCGCCGAGGTGCTGGTCAGGGCAGGGGACCAGATCGACGCGAAGGATCTTCTGGTCGTGTTCGGGTGAAGACGCAGAGGCACGCTTCATGGTTGCCACGCTGCCTGTCGGCCCTGACCATTGCTGTCAAAGAACTGGGAAGCGGGCGCGGGGCCTTGCCTCTCAATAATTTTAACTGGCGCAGCCTCGCCGCGCCCGCCGGCGTCTTGACCAACCACCGCCTCCTTGGAGGTCGGCGGCCGCCTGCATGAGCCCGGGTCACGTTAACCCACCGCCGCAGGCGCCGGTCCCTCCCCGCCTAACCACCGTCATGATCGGCGTTCCCGCGGGAGGGACTGCGAACAAGGATAAGGGAGGCGCGGAAGACGTGGATAAGAGAAACAAAAGGAAAATATGGAATGCCGAGAGATCGGCGGTTTCAGGACGTTGGCAGAGCGATCCTGTCCACGCTTTCGCCATCGCGCATTCGCGCCGCCGTCATCGCCACGCCATTCTGGCCCAATAGCGGGAACGGCTCTTCGTCTTGATCGTCCGCTAAATCGATTTAATTATCCTCCTCCCGACCATACTCGGAATACCCATGGACGCCTCCAATTCCATCGCACTTGCCGTGCGCGGCCGCTGGTCGGTCGCCGCGATCTTTCTGGTCAACGGCTTCCTGGTCGGAAGCTGGGCGCCGCAGATTCCGGGATTCCTGGCGCGGCTCCAGATCACAGAGTTCACGCTCGGCCTGCTGATCCTGCTGTTCGGGCTCGGCGCGCTGTCGGCCATGCCCTGGTGCGGCACGCTGATCGGGCGCTTCGGCTCGCGCCGGGTCATCCAGATGTTCGGCGCGGTCGCCGTCTTCGGGCTGCTATTCATCGTGCTGGCGCCAGACGTGCCGCTCGCCGCACTGGCGCTGTTCGTCTTCGGCGGCACGGTCGGCGGCATGGATGTCGCGATGAACGCCAACGCCGTCGAGGTGGAGCGGCGGCTCAGGCGCGCGGTCATGTCGTCCTCGCACGGCTTCTGGAGCCTGGGCGGCTTCGCCGGCGGCGGGCTCGGCGGATTGCTCATCAAGGACGGAGGCTCAGTCCTTCACGCGATCGTCGTGACGATTCTTGCGCTCGTCGTTTTCCTCGTCGCCATGCGCGGTCTGGTCAGCGAGACGCAACCGACGATCCGCCAGAAATTCCGCTTCGCCCTGCCGAAGAGCCCCGCCATCTACCTCGTCGGCCTGATGGCGCTGTTCTCGATGATCCCGGAAGGGGCGGTGCTCGACTGGGCGGCGCTCTACCTGAAGCAGGAACTCGGCGCCGGCATCGCCACGGCCGGCCTTGCCTTCGCCGCCTTCTCCGGCACCATGGCGCTGATGCGCTTCGCGGGCGACGCGGTGCGCAACCGCTTCGGCGCGGTGACGACGCTCCGCGTGTCGGCGCTGATCGCGGCGAGCGGCATGCTCGTCGGCGGCTTCGCGCCTAGTGCCTGGGTGGCGGTGCTTGCCTTCGCGTTTTCCGGTTTCGGCATCGCCAACATGGTGCCGATCGCCTTTTCGGCTGCCGGCAACCAGCCGGGCCTGTCGCCCGGCGTGGGCCTGAGCACGGTGACGGTGATGGGCTATTCCGGCATCCTGCTCGCGCCGTCGATCATCGGCTTCGTCGGCCAGCATGTCGGTTTCTCGCCGGCCTTCATCGGCGTGTCGGTGCTGCTCGTCATCGTGTTCCTGATGGCGGGGCTGGCGCGCGCCGCCGATATGGGCTCGCCGACCGGCGGCGAGGCCTGAAGCCGAAGGGACGCGCGGAAAAGCTCGCCGCCTGAAGCGGCGAGCAGCATTCGCCATGTCGCGCTCGGGACGCGACGTCAGATCCGGCCGAGCAAGACCAGAATGATGATGATCACCAGAATGATGCCGACGATGCCGGACGGGCCGTAGCCCCAGCCGCGCGAATAGGGCCAGCTGGGCACCGCGCCGAGAAGAATAAGGATCAGAATAATGATCAGTATCGTGCCGAGTGTCATCGATTTCCCCTTCGAAAAGCAATAATCACGGCACAATAATGCGCGACAGGCGGTCGCAGTTCCCTGGCGGCGAGAGGGCAATCGTCATTGCGTCCTGAAATCTAAGGCATTTTTGCCCCGTCCTAGTGCAGTCGGGGCATTTGCCTCTGACGAAATTCCCCCTCACCCGGCTCGCGCGTAGCCTGTCCTCGGGCCGGCCAAAGGCCGGACCCGGGGGCTCGCCACCCTTTCCCCGCCGGGGAGAGGAGGTGCCGGCCGCCCCGCCTCCGCCTCTTCTCCCCACCGGGGAGAAGGCGGCCCGAAGGGCCGGATGAGGGGGTGGCAGATATACGCCAGCCTGAGTTTCCGGAGGGCAACCGCGAGGGCAGCTTGTTTGATCACCGTGCGGTCGCCGCCCGCCCTGCCGAGCCGTTACTCCGCCGCCTTCGGGAATGCAGTCACGTCCTCGTCTCCGATGACGGGCACCGGATTGTCGTCGGGCGAGGCCGGCTCGGCCGCCTTGCGCCGGAACAGCCGGGCAAAGAGGCCGCGCCTCTTCCGCCGCGGGGCGCCGCGGGTGAAGATCATCAGCGCCGAGGGCGTCACGACCAGGGTGAGCACCGTCGAGAAAGCGAGGCCGAAGACGATCGCCGAGGACAGCGATATCCACCACTGCGTGGACGGCGCGCCGAGGGTCGTCTCGTGGTTCAACAGTTCGAGGTTGACGCCAAACGCGATCGGCAGCACGCCGAGAATGGCC
>JBQCFH010000461.1:0-4577 GCA_051959385.1 Rhizobiaceae bacterium
TCGACCGGATTTTCCCTAGCGAGCTCGGCGCCGATCCGCTTGCGCACGTCGTATACGTTGCGTCCCTCGACCTGCGAATCGGGCCGGGCGAAATAGACATATTCGAAGATGCAGAAGCGCGGCTTCTGCTCCTCGAACGGACAGCGGCTCTCGACGCCCTTGCCGTCGATGACGATCAGCTCGCCCGGTTTCAGGTCGCGCACGAAGCGCGAGCCGATGATGTCGAGCGCGCAGGTCTCCGAGGCGAGGATATAGGAGCCGTCGAGGTCGCCGAGCACAAGCGGCCGGATGCCGAGCGGATCGCGGCAGCCGATCAGTTTCTTGGAAGAAAGCGCCACCAGAGAGAAGGCGCCTTCCAGCTGCCTTACGCCATCGATGAACCGCGAGATGAAATCCTTCTCGCGGCTGGTGGCGACGAGGTGCAGGATCGTCTCCGTGTCGGAGGTCGACGAGAAGATCGCACCCTGCTTCTGCAGCGCGCGCTGCACCGTCATGGCGTTGGTGATGTTGCCGTTATGCGCCACCGCGAAGCCGCCGTCGGCAAGCTCCGCGAAGAGCGGCTGTACGTTGCGCAGGCCCGCGCCGCCCGTCGTCGAATAACGTGTATGGCCGATGGCGCGCGTGCCCTTCAGCCGCTCCAGAACCGCCGGCTTGGTGAAGGTGTCGCCGATCAGCCCGATATGGCGCTCGACATGGAACTGCGTGCCGTCATAGGAGACGATGCCGGCCGCCTCCTGGCCGCGATGCTGGAGCGCGTGCAGGCCGAGCGTGACGATCGCCGCCGCGTCCTGCCGGCCGAATATGCCGAACACGCCGCATTCGTCGTGGAATGCGTCGCCTTCCGCCGCGAGGGACAGATCGTCTTCATTCGCCATCCGCATGGCCCTTCAAATGCGCATGCAACCGCCCGATTGCAAGCGGCTCAACCAGAATGCACGGTCGCTCGGCGCGTGCGAATGGACGCAGGGCTAACCGTTCGTCTGGCCGCCATCGGCCGGAGCCGTATCGTTTCCGTTATCGTTGTCGTCGCCGCTATTGTCGCCATTGTCGGGCGCGGAGCCTTCGGGCGCCGCGTTGTCAGGCGCTGTCGTGTCCGGCGTGGCGTTTTCCGGCTTGAGGCGTTTGAGAATCGAGTTCTCCGCATCGGCCGGCAGCATGGACTCGATCCGGTTGCCGATATTCTCGAGCAACGGCCGCGACTTCGCTTCCTTTACCCAGATCGGCGGATTGTCGCCGACCAGCCAGTTGAAGAAGAGGAGCGCCACCGCGACCACCAGGATGCCGCGCGCCGCTCCATAGAGGAAGCCGAGTGTCCGGTCGAGCGCACCAATGCGCGAATCGATGATGAAATCGGCGAGCTTCATCGTGATAACCGTCACGACGATCAGGGCGATGAAGAAGACGATCGCGGCCGACACGCCCATGGCGATCTTGGCATTGTCGATATGCGGAGAGACGTAGGGCAGGATGGCCGGATAGAAGAAATAGGCCGCCGCGGCCGCCGCCACCCAGGATGCGACGGATAGTACCTCGCGCGAGAAGCCGCGCACCATGGCGAGCATGGCCGAGACCAGCGTGAAACCGACCAGGATCCCGTCAAGCAGCGTAATCGGCATTGCGGCTGTTCCCCAATTTTTCCGTTCGCCCTATTCGCCCGCGCGTCTCAAGCGTGCCGCCGCCTGCCTGTCGCCGTTCTTCCCGGCGATGCGGGCGACGAGATCGATGAGGGAGGCGGGCTGGAAGGCACCGGCCGAAATCTTTCCCCCGAGTTCCTCGCCCGATCTGGGAAAAACAGCCTTGCCGAAGCCGAGCTTTTCGGCCTCCTTGAGACGCTGCTGGGTATGCGCCACAGTCCTTACCGCTCCCGACAGGCTGATTTCGCCGAAATAGACGCATTCCGCCGGCAGAGCAAGGCCGGTCAGCGAAGACACCAGCGCCGCCGCGACGGCGAGGTCGGCGGCAGGCTCGGCGATGCGGTAGCCGCCGGCGACGTTCAGATAGACGTCGTGCTGCGAGAAACGGACGCCGCAATGCGATTCGAGAACGGCCAGCACCATCGATAGCCGCGAACTGTCCCACCCCACGACGGCGCGGCGCGGCGTGCCGAGCGGGGAGGGGGCGACAAGCGCCTGGATCTCGACGAGGATCGGCCGTGTGCCCTCCATGCCGGCGAACACCGCGGCGCCGGGTGCCGCCGTTCCGCGCTCGCCGAGGAAGAGTTCGGACGGGTTGGGAACTTCGCGCAACCCCTTGTCCGACATCTCGAAGACGCCGATCTCGTCGGTCGGACCGAAGCGGTTCTTGACCGTGCGCAGGATGCGGTAGTGATGCCCGCCTTCGCCCTCGAAATAAAGGACTCCGTCCACCATGTGCTCGACCACGCGCGGCCCGGCGATCTGGCCTTCCTTGGTGACATGGCCGACCAGAACGATCGCAGCGCCTGTGGATTTGGCGTAGCGGATCATCGCCTGGGCCGACGCGCGCACCTGGGTGACGGTGCCCGGCGCCGAATCGGCCATGTCGGTCCACAATGTCTGGATGGAATCGAGGATGACGAGGTCCGGCCGCCTGCCATCGGCGATGGTCGCCAGGATGTCCTCGACATTCGTCTCGGCCGCCAACTCCACCGCCGAGTCGGCGACGCCGAGGCGCTGCGCTCTCAGTCTGATCTGCGCCACCGCCTCCTCGCCGGAGACATAGACGATGCGGTGGCCTTGGCGCGCGAGAGCCGCTGCCGCCTGCGTCAGAAGGGTTGACTTGCCGATGCCGGGATCGCCGCCGACGAGCAGGGCGGAGCCGCGCACGAAGCCGCCGCCGGTCGCCCGATCGAGCTCGCCGATGCCCGACGCGATGCGTGGCGCGTCCTCGATGTCGCCGGCGAGCGAAGTGAGCACGACCGCGCGGCCCTTGCGCGCCGAGCGCATCGCTTGCGGGCCGGAGCCGATGCCGCCCGACGTGCCTTCCTCGACCAGCGTGTTCCACTCGCCGCAGGCGTCGCACTTGCCGGCCCAGCGCATATGCACCGAACCGCAATTCTGGCAGATGAACTGGACGCGGGATTTAGGCATGGGAACGCCCTTCACCCTCCCCCTTGCGGGGAGGGTCGATCCGCCCCCGGGTCTTGCCATTGGCGCGCCCGAGGACAGGCTCCCCGGATCGGAGTGGGAGCGTGGACGATACAATGGTGCGATCGCTTCGTTTTCCACCCCCCTCTGGCCTGCCGGCCATCTCCCCCTCAAGGGGGGAGATCAGCTGTCCCCGCCTTCGTCGCTTGTTCTGAAAGGCTGCTAAGTAGGCAGAGGGGCTGATGCAGGCTGATCTCCCCCCTTGAGGGGGAGATGGCCGGCAGGCCAGAGGGGGGTGGAAACAGACGTTGACAACCATCAGCCTACCGCCCCGATCACGTGCCGCTGCCAGCGCTGCCCGAGCGAGGTCAGCAGTTCATATGCAATTGTCCCGGCGGCATGCGCCGCCTCGTCGATCGGGATGTTCGGCCCGAAGAGCTCGATATGATCGCCGGGTTGCACCGCGTCCGGCCCGCAATCGGTGACGTCGAAGAGCGTCAGGTCCATGGTGACGCGGCCGAGCACCGGCACGCGCTGGCCGGCGACGAAGCCGTGCGCGCCCTGCGGAACGGCGGAACGCAGCGGCACGCCGGCGCCGGAGCCGGCACGGTGGTAGCCGTCGGCATAGCCGACCGCCGCAACTGCTATCCTCGTGTCGCGCCGGAGCATCGCCGCGGCGCCGTAGCTGGCGCTTTCGCCGGCCTTGACGTGCCGAATCTGCGCGACCCGCGCCTCGGCGGTGACGACGGGCCGGATCGGCTTTGCCGGACCGGCTACCGGCTCGCCGCCATAGAGCGCGATGCCGGGGCGGGTGAGGTCGAAACGGGCGGCCTCCCCGAGGAAGATGCCGGCCGAGTTCGCCATGCTTGCCTCAACGCCCGGAAAGGCGGCCCTGACGCGCTGGAAGGTCGCGATCTGCCGGCCGTTGAGCGGATGCATCGACTCGTCTGCACAGGCGAAATGGCTCATGAGCAGCACCGGTTCGAGCGCCCGTGTCAGCGCATTCTCGCGGGCATAGGCGATGACGCGCTCCGCCGTCAGGCCGAGGCGGTTCATCCCCGTATCGACGTGAATCGCGCAAGCGAGCGGCCGGCCCTCCACCCCGCAATGCGCTTCCCAGATGGCGATGTCCCGCTCGGTGTTGAGCACCGGAATGAGAGCCGCATTGGAGTAAAAGGGCGCGGCCTCGGCCTCGAAAAGCCCCGTGAGCACGAAAATGCGCGCGTCAGGCGCAAGCCGCCTGACCGCGAGCCCTTCTTCCGGCAGCGCCACGAAGAAATCCTCGCAGCCCGCGGCCAGCAGGGCAGGGACCACGACTTCGACGCCGAGCCCATAGGCGTTCGCCTTCACCACGCCGGCGGTGCGCGCGCCGCCGGAGAGGCGGGAGAGCAGCCGGTAGTTTGCCGTGAGCGCGGAGATGTCGATGGTCAGCCTGCCGCCGGCAAGCCGGGGATCGGCGCCCGAATGGCTGTGGAATTCGCGCGTCAACGGGCTACTCGAACCGTTCCGGCA
>JBQCFH010000462.1:0-7673 GCA_051959385.1 Rhizobiaceae bacterium
CCGCGCCCGCTCGACGGTTGCGGCGGCATCCTCGACGCGCAGGCCGATCGCATAGGCGTTGGTGCCATGGACGAGATAGGAGGAATGCGCGAAGCCTTCGCGGCTGGTGTTGACGACGATATTGATGCCTCCTGCCCGGCCCTGTCGCCACACCGTCACGTCTCGATTGCGGTGGGCGGACGCCAGCGAAAAGCCCATCGTCGAGAGAAGCACGCCGAGATCCTCCGCCTCGGTTTCCTCCGCCGCGAATTCGACGAACTCCACTCCCCGGACCGCGATCCGGTCCGGCATGTCGGGAACATCGACACGGATGCCGGGCTCCTCGCGCTTCACCCGGTCCATCAATGCCACCAGAGAACGGCGCCCGTCCACCGCGATCGATTTCGGCGACCCGCCACGGAATTGGTCGTTGAATATCTCCAACGACAGCGGCCCGTCATACCCCGTCGCCGCAACGGCGCGCATGAAATCGGCGACAGGTAGGTCTCCTTCGCCTGGCATGTTGCGGAAGTGGCGACTCCAATAAAGCAGGTCCATATCGATCAGGGGCGCATCGGCGAGCTGCACGATAAAGATTCGGTCGCCTGGAATGGCGCGGATGGTCTCCACGTCGATTTTGCGCGCCAGCGTGTGGAAACTGTCGAGAATCAAGCCGACCGAGGGATGGCTGGCGCGCCGGACGATCTCCCAGGCGTCGCGGTGGTCGTTGATATGTCGACCCCAGGCGAGCGCCTCGTAGCCGACGCGGATGCCGCGCCTGGCGGCGCGCTCGCCAAGTTCGGCGAAATCCGCCGCCGCGCGATCGATGCCGCCGAGGGAAAGCGGAGACACGTTGGAGCAGATCAGCATCAGATCGGTGCCGAGTTCGCCCATTACATCGAACTTGCGCTCTGCGCGGTCGAATGCGCGGGCGCGCTGCGGCTCGGGCATACCCTCGAAATCACGGAATGGTTGGAAAAGCGTAATTTCCAGCCCGTGGTCTCGCACCATGCGGCCGACCTCCGCGGGCGTTCCGTCGAAGGCCAGGAAGTCGGTTTCGAATATCTCGACGCCGTCGAAACCGGCGGCGGCGATCGCGGCCAGCTTCTCGCGGAAATCGCCGCTGATCGAAACCGTCGCGATCGAGGTCTTCATCCGCTCCTCCCGACATTAGACGAACCAGTTCGTACATTATGGCGGCGAGGGGCTTATGGCAATGTTCCGCATCATCGGCTTGTGGAGTTGACTGTTTTGCCGCTATGCCGCACCGTTGTAGCGGCCGTCATGACAACCGGGAAATCCGCAGGTCCGGTTGGGCAAGTCCGCCCTGGCAGCGGGATGCTCTTACGGGGAAGGTTGCGTACCCCCTTGGCGGCCAGAGACGCCAACGCCGGCAGTTTGGGCCGGTTACAGCTGAAGTCCATACGTCGAGGGCTCAGGGCAGAGCTTTCAGCCTAGCTTTTCACTGCACGTGACATAGCGCAGCACCATGTCCACCACATTGCCGCGCAGGGCGCCGACATTCTCGTCGGCGCTCAGGTCGCGGCCGAAAATCTTGGAGAAAGTGGCGCGGTTGGAGACGTTGAAAAAGCAGAGCGCGCTTACCTGCCAGTGAAGCTCGAGCGGATCGAGACCTTCGCGGAACACACCCTCTTCAACGCCGCGGGAGTAGATTTCGGCGATATTGTCGATGGCGCGGACATTCAAATCGCGAATCACCTGCGAGCGATCGAGATATTCGCCATGATGGATGTTCTCGATCATCACCATGCGGATGAACTCCTCATGGCTTTGATGGTGGTCGAAGGTGAACTCCACCAGTTTCCGCAGCGCCTCGATCGGCGGCAGGCCCCTTGTGTCCAGTTTCGCCTCGCCCTCGCGCACCAGCCGGTAGGCGTCCTCGAGGGCGGCAAGATAAAGCCCCTCCTTGTCGTTGAAATAGTAGTAGATCATGCGCTTGCTGGCGCGCGTCCGGGCGGCGATTTCGTCGATGCGCGCGCCAGAAAGGCCGTTCAAGGCGAACTCCTCCGAGGCGATCTCCAGTATGTTTCGCCGTGTTCCCTCGCGATCATAGTTGCGCGTACCGCCGCGATTCGGCGTGGGGCTACCCACCGGTTTATCCTTCAACTTCATATAGGTGCGTCTCCGCTTTAGCGGCTTTATTGACAGAACTAACCAGTTCGTACATCATGCAATCAGGACTGGCGACCATATACCGGTCCGTGTCCGATCAAAACAAGTACGGCAAATGAAGCCGGTCAGGAGGAGCGCGTGGTCGAATTGAGGGGGGCAGCCTTCGATCGTCTGCGCGCGCTCGCCGCCGAGGGCGCAAGCGCTTCTCGCGATCCAGGCGCCATTCTCGTCGGACTTATGGGCCGCGGCATACAAGGCTCGCGCTCCCCGATCATGCATGAGCGCGAAGGCCGCCGTGTCGGCATTTCCTACAGGTACATATTGATCGATTTCGATCGGCTGGGCCTGGCCGATTCGGAAGTCGGCGCGGTGGTCCAGGCAGCATCCAAGCTCGGTTTCGCCGGCCTCAACGTCACCCATCCTTTCAAGCAGGCGGTGCTCTCTTCCCTCGACGCACTGTCGCCCGAGGCCGATCTGATCGGTGCGGTCAACACTGTCGTCATGAGGGACGGCCGCTCGATCGGTCATAACACCGACAGTTGGGGTTTCGCGGAAAGCCTGCGGCGGTCCGGCGCTGCTTTACCGATCGAGCGCGTCGTTCTGTTCGGGGCTGGCGGCGCCGGCGCGGCGGTCGCGCATGCGCTCGACGAGCTTGGCGTCGGCAGGCTCGCCATCATTGATCGCGACGCGGAGCGGGCGGAGGCGCTTGCCGATCGGCTCCGCAACCGCTCGACGCGAAATATCGAAGCATCGCGGGACGTGGAGGCGGAAATCGCCCGCGCCCAAGGCATCGTGAACGCCACGCCCATGGGAATGGCGCCCTATCCCGGTACGCCGTTTCCGCCCACGCTTCTTTCCGCCGGGCAGTGGGTCGCGGACATCGTCTATTTCCCCGAACGGACCGAATTGCTCCGTGCTGCCGGGGAAATCGGCTGCCGGACCATTCCTGGTTCGGGGATGGCCGTTTATCAGGCCGTGCGTGCGTTTGAACTCTTCACCGGCGTAAAACCGGATGCAGCCTCGATGGTCCGCCATTTCGAGGCGGCCGCATGACAGGATCGACGCGCGCCATGCGCACGAGACCAGCGGAGCGATAGCTCCAAACAAGGGAGGAAAACGATATGAAACTGACACGCAGGCAGACCCTCGCCGCAGGCGGCCTTCTGGCGGCATCCGCAGCCTTCCCGGCGCTTGCGAAAGACAAGCCGAAGCTGCGCTTCTCAGCCGTGTTCTCCCAACAGGACATCCGCGCGGAAATGATGAAGAAGTTCGCCGACGCCATCAAGGACGACTTCGATTACCAAGGCTATTACGGCGGCTCGCTGTTCAAGCAGGGAACGGAACTCGTCGCCCTGCAGCGCGGCAATCTGGAAATGGGCAATATCGCCCCGCAGGACTATTCCAAGCAGATGCCGGAATGGTCGATTGTCACGGCCGCCTATGTCTTCCGCGACACGGACCATCTGAAGAAGTTCTTCGCCAGCGAGATGGGCGAGGACCTGAAGAAGAGGACAGAGGAGAAGCTGGGCGTCAGGGTTCTCGGCCCGACCTATTTCGGCGTCCGCCAGGTCGGCCTGAAGCCGGACAAGAAGATCAACACGCCCGCCGACATGGCCGGCATCAAGCTCAGGATGCCCGGCGGCGAGGCCTGGCAGTTCCTCGGCAAGTCGCTCGGCGCCAACCCGGTCGCGATGGACTATGCGGAGGTCTATACGGGCCTGCAGACCGGAGCCATCGACGGCCAGGACAATCCGCTGCCGAACGTGCAGAACATGAAGTTCTACGAGGTGATGTCGCAGATCGTGCTGACCTCGCACCTGGTCGGTTTCGACCTGCTGTCGGTGTCGAGCAAGGTCTGGAAGGCGATGTCGCCGGAAGAGCAGAAGAAGTTCCAGAAGGCGGCGGACGACGCGATCGACTGGAGCACCGGGAAGCACCTGGCGCGCGAGAAGGAATTGGCCTCCGTCTTCGAAGGCAAGGGCCTGAAGATCTACAAGCCGGACGTGGACGCCTTCCGCAAGCACGCCCAGCAGATGTACCTTGCCTCCGATCTCGCGAAGGACTGGCCGAAGGGAATGCTCGACAAGATCAACGCGCTCTAGCATGACCGGGCCGGAGGCCAGGCGCTTTCGGCCCGCTCTCCTCCCCCGCGCGGCGCTCCGCGCCGAGCGTGCGTGCATGAATTCCGACCACGGAGAACGAAGATGAATCCCCGGGCGCGCCGTTTTGGCATGCGGCTCTACAAATTCGCGGAGTTCATCCTCACGGCCATGCTGGCCGTGATGTTCTTCGCCTTCCTTTTCCAGATCGCCGCCCGCTATCTCTTCAACTGGCCGACGGGCTGGACGAACGAACTCTCGGCCATCCTGTGGATATGGCTGGTGCTGTGGGGCGCATCCTTCGTGGTGACCGAACGGGAGGAGATGCGGTTCGACCTGATCTACGCGGCCGTCGGGCCGAAGGCGCGGCGGGTCATGTTCCTCATATCCGCCGCCGCGCTGCTGGTGCTCTACGGAATGTCCTTTCCGGCCGTCCTCAGCTACGTCACCTTCATGAAGGTCGAAAGCAGCGCCTATATGGGCATCCGCTTCGACTTCCTCTATTCGATCTATATCGTCTTTGTCGTCGCGGTCATCATACGCTACCTTTGGCTCGGCTGGCAGGCGTTCCGGGGCAAGGCGCCGGAGGAATTCGACCCCACCCAGGCGGGGTCCGGCCTATGAATTTCGCCAGCCCGTTTGCGATCACCATCTTCACGGTCACAGCGCTCGCGCTTCTCGGCTTGCCGATCGGGCACGCCATGATCGCCGCCTCCATCCTCTATCTGTGGATGTCGGGGCTCGACATGGGCACCGCCGCCGAGCAGATCCTGAACGGGATGTATACGAACTACATCATCCTGGCCGTGCCGCTCTTCATCCTGGCGGCGGAGCTCATGAACATCGGCTCCATGACCGACCGCCTCATGGTCTTCTGCAACGCCTTCGTCGGCCGCTTCCGGGGCGGCCTCGCGCAGGTCAACGTGCTGCAGAGCATCATCTTCGCCGGCATGTCCGGCTCGGCGATCGCGGACGCCGCCGGGTCCGGCAAGATCATGCAGAAGCTGATGACCGCCGACGGGAAATATCCGCCGAGCTATGCGGCGGCGCTGACGGCGGCCACCGCGGTGATCGGGCCGATCATCCCACCCTCCATCCCGATGATCGTCTATGCGCTTATTTCGGACGCGTCGATCGGATATCTTTTCCTGGGCGGCGTCGTGCCGGGCCTCATAATGGCCGGATTGCAGATGCTGCTCGTCGCCATCGAAGCAAGACGCAAGGGCTTCCCTGTGGAACCGCCGACGCCGTTGCGCGAACTTCCGGGCATCACCTTTCGCGCCTTTCCGGCGCTGATGATGCCGGTCGTGCTTCTGGGCGGCATCTACACCGGCGTGACCACGCCGACCGAAGCCGCCGCCGTGGCCGCGGCCTACGCGCTCCTCATTTCCGTCGCCCTCTACCGCAGCGTCAGCTTCGCGGATTTCTACGAATCGGTGCGCACGAGCGCGCATACCACCGCCTCCATCGGTATGCTGATCGCCGGCGCTCTCGTCTTCAACTATGTGGTGACGGTCGAGAACATTCCGCAGGAACTGAGCGCCGTGATGGCCGGCTGGCACCTGTCGCCGACGACGTTCCTCATCCTCGTCAACATCATCCTGCTCTTCCTCGGCTGCCTGCTCGAAGGCACGACCATCATCCTCGTCATCCTGCCGGTCTTCCTGCCGACGGCCCGCGCGCTCGGCATCGACACGGTGCATTTCGGCGTGGTCTGCGTCGTCAACATCATGCTTGGGCTGGTGACGCCGCCCTACGGGCTATTGCTGTTCATCATGACGCGCATTGCCGAAGTGCCGATGCGGGATCTCGTCCGCGACGTGCTGCCCTTCATCGGCGTGATGGTGCTGTCGCTGGTGATCATCACCTTCTTTCCGGAGACCGTGCTCTGGCTGCCGCACCTCTTCGGCTACCAGGGCGGCTGACGACAGGAGCGCGGCGAATGGCCAATCCGATCTTCGTGCTGAACGGTCCGAACCTGAACCGGCTTGGCACCCGCGAGCCGGAGATCTACGGCCGCACGACGCTGGCCGAGATCGAAAGGATGTGCGTCGAAGCGGCCGCCGGCCGGCCGCTGCGCTTCCACCAGACGAATGCCGAGCACCAGCTCGTCGACTGGGTGCACGAGGCGATCGACGAGGGCGCCGGCATCGTCATCAACCCGGCGGGGCTGAGCTTTCGCTCCATCCCGCTCCTCGACGCCTTGAAGATGTTTCCCCGCCCGATCATCGAGCTGCACATCTCCAACATCCACCGGCGCGAGGAGATCTACCAGCGTTCGCTGGTGTCAACGGTGGCGACGGCCGTTATCGCCGGCCTCGGCCCTATGGGCTACCGGGTTGCGGTGAACGCGCTCATCGAAATGATCGAAGCGAAATAGCCGTCCCCGGGCCATTGGGGGCCGGCGCCGCAAGGCGCTCCGTTCCGTCCGGCAGGCTCTAGGCGGCCCGGGGATAAACCTCGTCTATGACATCCTCGATACGGAAGGTGCGGAGGTTCGGCACATCCTCGATCGTGACCGAAAACCCGTCGTCATCGAGGTCCACGAGAGCGGCCCCTAGCCTCGCCTCGCCGGGCATCTCCGGCTGCAATGACGGACCCACCACGAAGCCCGAGGAAGGCGCCCAGATGTAATGGACCTCGTCGCGGACATCCTTGTGGGCGCGATGCAGGTGGCCGCTCGAGACCAGCCTGACGCGGTGGTCGCGCACCAGCTTCAGGAGCGCCGCACGTTCGGCGGGCGGAACGGCCCAGTATCCAAGCCCTTCAAAGGGATCGGAAAGGAAAAGCGGGCGATGGGTGAACCAGGCGATGTGGCGGCCACCCGCGCCGTGCATCGTCTCCGAAAGCCACTCGAGCTGCGCCTTCTCGGCAGGTTCGCCGCTGCCGAAGAGCATCGAGTTCAAACCGACGATCCGCCACGAGCCGACATCGCGATGCCAGTAGTCGGGGCCGAAATGACGGCGCCAGCGCGCAATCCGGACATCGTTCACGGGCTGGCGCGGGTTGCCGGGTTCGCCGACATCATGGTTGCCGGGCACGGCCAGTACCTCGGCGCCAAGTCCTTTCAAGAGGTCGGCACAAAAGGCCATGTCCTCCTCCATATCCGCGCCGTCGACGGTCACGTCGCCGGTGTGGATGACGAGGTCGGGATTTTGGGCTGCGGTCCACGCCCTCAGCGGCTCCCAATTGTCGTGGAAATGTCGCTTGGTCGGGCTCAGATGGGTGTCGGAAATCTGGACAATGCGAACCATTCAGCCCAACTCCTCGTCAGCCGGACACGCGCGTTGCAAAACCGCATCTCGGATAAAAGGATATCAAGCCAAAAGTGCCAAGTCCTGCCAACAATACAAGGGCTTCATAGCCCTCAATTCGCGGTGGATTTTCCGGGTTGCCGCAGCGGGCCGGCCGGGGCCAGGCTTGGGGCGGCCGCGCTTGCGGCGGCAATCGAGCGCCGCGACA
>JBQCFH010000463.1:0-2270 GCA_051959385.1 Rhizobiaceae bacterium
CGTCTCGGCTTCGCCTCGACACCTCTCCCCCTGCCCGGGGGAGAGGATGGGCGGTGGCAAGCTTGGCTCCCATCCTCTCTCCCGTCGATCGGGGGAGAGGTGGTTTGCGCAGCAAACGGGAGAGGGGGTCGATGAACTCAATAGGCAGGGAAATCCATGACCATCACCAAGGCAGCCTGCATCGGCGGCGGCGTTATCGGCGCGGGTTGGGTGGCGCGGCTGGTGCTGAACGGCGTCGACGTCTCGATCTACGATCCGGATCCAGAAGCCTCGCGCAAGGTCGGCGAGGTGATGAAGAATGCCCGCCGCGCCTATAAGGCGATGGCGACCGCCGGCCTGCCGAAGGAAGGCGGGATCGCCTATGCGCCATCGATTGCCGAGGCGGTCGAGGGCGCCGACTTCATCCAGGAAAGCGTGCCGGAACGGCTCGACCTCAAGCACAAGGTGCTCGCCGAGATAGACCGGCATGCCGCCCCCGACGCGATGGTCGGGTCCTCCACATCCGGCATCCTGCCGTCCGACATGCAGACGGCGATGAAGCATGGTGATCGGCTGTTCGTGGCGCACCCCTACAATCCGGTCTATCTGCTGCCTCTGGTCGAGATCGTCGGCGGCAAGGGCACGTCGAAGGCGGCGATCGAGAAGGCCAAGGAGGCGTACGCCTCGATCGGCATGAAACCGGTGGTCATCCGCAAGGAGATCGAGGCTTTCGTCGGCGACCGGCTGCTGGAAGCGGCATGGCGCGAATCGCTCTGGCTGATCAAGGATGGCATCTGCACCGTCGAGGAACTCGACGACATCATGCGCTATTCCTTCGGCCTCAGATGGGCGCAGATGGGCATGTTCCAGGTCTATCGCGTCGCCGGCGGCGAGGCTGGCATGCGTCATTTCATGGCCCAGTTCGGGCCCTGCCTCACATGGCCTTGGACGAAGTTGATGGACGTGCCGGAATTCAACGACGAGCTGGTCGACCTGATCGCGACGCAATCGGACGAGCAGTCCGGCAAATGGTCGATCCGCGAGCTCGAAAAAATCCGCGACGAGAATCTCGTCGCCATCATGGAGGCGTTGTCGAAGACCAACCCGGGCAAGGGCTGGGGCGCCGGCGCGCTGCATAAGGATGATGTGAAGAAGCTCGGCACGGCGGCGAAGGCGGCATCAAAGGCGGCGACGAAGGCGAAGGCTGGGAAGCGGATCAAGCCGGGAAGGGGAAGCGGTGACCACTAAGCTGACGTCATCCCGGAAGCCTTCCCTAGCGCAGCGACGGGAAGGATATCCGGGATCCATTCCGCAAGCTTGCAGGTCGCGGAATGGATCCCGGCTCTCGGGCCGCGACCTGCGGTCGCGCCACAGCGGCCGGGATGACGCGCTGGCGCGGAGGCCATCATGAATTTCGGCCTAACCGAGGAACAGCAGCTGATCGTCGACACCACGCGCGCGTTCGTGGAAAACGAGCTGTACCCGCATGAGCAGGAGGTCGAGCGCACGGGCCACCTGAGGCCGGAACTCATCAAGGAATTGCAGGCGAAGGCCATTCGCGCGGGGCTCTATGCCGCCAACATGCCGGCCGAGGTCGGCGGGGCCGGGCTCGATACGGTGACATGGCTGCTCTACGAGAAGGAACTCGGCCGAGCCAACTATGCGCTGCACTGGACCTGCGTGGCGCGCCCCTCGAACATACTGCTGGCCGGCACGGACGAGCAGAAGGAAAAATATCTCTATCCCTGCATCCGCGGCGAGAAATGGGACTGCCTCGCCATGACCGAACCCGGCGCCGGCTCCGATTTGCGCGGGATGAAGGCGACGGCCGTGCAGGACGGCACGGACTGGGTGCTGAACGGTACCAAGCATTTCATTTCGCACGCCGACATCGCCGATTTCGCCATCGTGTTCATGGCCTCCGGCGAGGAGGACACTCCCAGGGGCAAGCGCAAGAAGATCACGGCCTTCTTCGTCGACAAGGGCATGCCGGGCTTCACCGTGCGCGAGGGCTACCGCAACGTCTCGCATCGCGGCTACACCAATTCGATCCTCGAATTCGACGATTGCCGGCTGCCGGCGGAACAGGTCCTGGGCGAGGTGCATCGCGGCTTCGAGGTCGCCAATTCATGGCTCGGCGCCACGCGGCTGCAGGTGGCGGCGACCTGCCTCGGGCGGGCGGAACGTGCGCTCGGCCACGCCATCCGCTACGCCGCCGAGCGGGAGCAGTTCGGGCAGGCGATCGGCAAGTTCCAGGGCGTCTCCTTCAAGCTCGCCGACATGGCCACGGA
>JBQCFH010000464.1:0-6524 GCA_051959385.1 Rhizobiaceae bacterium
ACAGGCCGTCATTCCGAGTTCCGCTGCGCGGCCCCGGAATGACGCAAGTGAAGGTGGCCGATCCGCACTCGACATGACCGGGAACTCAACTCTCCACGGGACCTAGCGCGGACAAGGACAACTTGAGAAGCGGTTTGGCCCCTCCTATGCTCCGCGATTAGTGCTCGATAGAAGAACCGATAAAATGAGGACGACCCTCGTCATAGACGACGACGTGCTGGTGACGGCGAGAGCGATCGCGAGGCAAAAGAAGCGCCCGCTGGGCGAGATCATCTCGGATCTGGCCCGCCGCTCGCTGCATGAGCGACAATCGTTCGACAAACGAAGCGGCATTCCCTTGCTCCCGCGACGGGATGGCGCGGCACCGGTCACGCTGGCGATGGTGAACGAATTGCGAGACGGGCCGCTTTGAAAGCACCGCCCGCCGCCACCAAAGACGGACGATCAGCGCTTCACATCATCGAGGGCTGAATGAAAAAGTGCCGCCGTGGTGGAGGGGGAACCACGGCGGCCTTACTCGAAACGATGCGGCAGCCCGGAGAGGGGGATGAGGCTGCCGCAGTGTCCGGTTAGGCGGGGGACGAGCCTTGACCGAACTCGGCGTTAATTGCCGATGACCCGTATCTGGTCTCCGGATGATGGCGATTCAAGGGCACGAAAATTACAAGTTTGTAACATGGTCGTGAAAGGCTCCTGTCAGGAGAAAACGCTCTGCTCCGGCAAGGCCTCTTTGCCATGGACAGCCCCCGTGGCACGGGTTACCGGTAGCCCATGAAACAAGGCGATCACCTCTTCCTGGTCGATGGATCGGGCTATATTTTCCGGGCTTACCACGCCCTTCCGCCCCTGACGCGCAAGTCCGACGGCCTGCCGGTCGGCGCGGTCGCCGGCTTCTGCAACATGCTGTGGAAGCTGCTTCGCGACGCCCGCGATACCTCGGTCGGAATAGCGCCTACCCACTTCGCGGTAATATTCGATTACTCGTCGAAGACCTTCCGCAACGAGCTCTATGCCGAGTACAAGGCGAACCGCTCCGAGCCGCCGGAAGACCTCATCCCGCAATTCGGGCTGATCCGCGAGGCGACGCGCGCCTTCGACCTGCCCTGTCTCGAAATGGAGGGCTTCGAGGCCGACGACCTCATCGCGACCTATTGCCGCCTCGCCTGCGAGGCCGGCGGCGACACCACCATCGTCTCCTCCGACAAGGATCTGATGCAGCTCGTCGGGCCGACGGTCTCAATGTACGACCCGATGAAGGACCGCCGCATCGGCATTCCCGAAGTGATCGAAAAATGGGGCGTGCCGCCGGAAAAGATGATCGACCTGCAAGCGCTGACCGGCGATTCGGTGGACAACGTTCCGGGCGTTCCCGGCATCGGGCCGAAGACGGCGGCGCAGCTCCTGGAACAGTTCGGCACGCTCGACGCCCTCCTGGAGCGGGCCGGCGAAATCAAGCAGGAGAAGCGGCGGCAGTCGCTCCTCGACAATGCCGACAAGGCGCGCATCTCGCGCGATCTCGTTACGCTCAAGAACGACGTCGCGGTGACCGAAGGGCTGGACGATTTGCGGCTGCAGCCGCCGAACGGGCCGAAGCTCATCTCCTTCCTGAAAACGATGGAATTCAACTCGCTCACCCGCCGCGTCGCCGAAGCAACCGCGACCGAAGCGGCCGAGATCGCCGCCGTGCCGATCGCCGTCGAATGGGGCGCCGAAGCGCATGGGCCGGACATCGGCGCCGGCGCCGCGCGGCCTGCGGCGGCCGAAACGCTCCCGCGCGAGCCCGCGGAAAAGCCGGACAAGGCCGGAGATTTCGAGGCGGGCGTCGCCGCGCTGGTCGCGGTTCGCACGCAGGAGGGCGCCGCGGCCAGGATCGACCACAAAGCCTATGGCTGCATCCGCGACCTCGCGACGCTGCAGGCCTGGATCGCGGAAGCGCGCGAGACCGGCCATGTCGCCTTCCGCACCGAGACGACCTCGCTCGACCCCACGCGCGCCGAACTGGTCGGCTTTTCGCTCGCCACCGGCGTCGGCCGCGCCGCCTATGTGCCGCTCGCGCACCGCGCCAGCGGCGGCGACCTGCTCGGCGGCGGCTTTATCGAAGGCCAGATTCCGCTCGATGCGGCGCTTGCCGCAATCGCACCGCTGCTCGCCGATCGGGCCGTGCTGAAGATCGGCCACAATGTCAAATATGACTGGCTCGTCATGCGGCGGCTCGGCATCGAGCTGGCGCCCTTCGACGACACGCTCCTGATGTCCTACGTGCTCGACGGCGGCACCGCCGGCGGCCACGATTTCGATTCGCTCGCCGAGAAATGGCTCGGACACCAGATCATCTCGCTGAAGGACCTGGTCGGGACGGGCAAGAAGTCGGTGGGGTTCGACCTGGTCGAGATCGAGCGCGCCACCACCTATTCCACCGAGGGCGCCGACCTGGCGCTCAGGCTCTGGCGCATCCTCAAGCCGCAGCTTCCGGTGAAGAGCGTCGTCTCCGTCTACGAACGGCTGGAACGGCCGTTGGTGCCTGTCCTGGCGCGCATGGAGGAACGCGGCATCGCCGTCGACCGGCAGATGCTGTCGCGCCTCTCCGGCGAGTTCGCGCAGCGCGCCGCCGCGCTCGAGGAGGAAATTTACCAGATCGCCGGCGAGCGCTTCACCATCGGCTCGCCGAAGCAGCTCGGCGACATCCTGTTCGGGCGAATGGGCCTGCCCGGCGGCAGCAAGACCAAGTCGGGCCAATGGTCGACCACCGCGCAGATCCTGGAGGAGCTCGCCGCCGAGGGGCATGAACTGCCGCGCAAGATCGTCGACTGGCGCCAGCTCACCAAGCTGAAATCGACCTATACCGACGCGCTGCCGGGCTACATCCATCCCGACAGCAAGCGCGTGCACACCTCATACGCACTCGCCTCGACCACCACCGGGCGGCTCTCCTCCTCCGAGCCCAATTTGCAGAACATTCCGATCCGCACGGCGGAGGGGCGCAAGATCCGCACCGCCTTCATCGCCGCGCCCGGCCATAGGCTGATCTCCGCCGACTACAGCCAGATCGAGCTGCGCGTGCTCGCCCATGTCGCCGACATCCCGCAGCTTCGCCAGGCCTTCGCCGATGGCGTCGACATCCACGCCATGACGGCGTCGGAGATGTTTTCCGTGCCGGTCGAGGGCATGCCGGCCGAGGTGCGCCGGCGCGCCAAGGCGATCAATTTCGGCATCATCTACGGCATCTCGGCCTTCGGGCTGGCCAATCAGCTCTCCATCCCGCGCGAGGAGGCCGGCGACTACATCAAGCGCTATTTCGAGCGCTTTCCCGGCATCCGCGACTATATGGAGCAGACCAAGGCCTTCGCCCGCGCCAACGGCTATGTCGAGACCATCTTCGGCCGGCGCGCGCATTATCCGGAAATCCGCTCCTCCAATCCCTCGATCCGGGCATTCAACGAGCGGGCCGCGATCAACGCGCCGATCCAGGGCTCGGCGGCCGACATCATCCGCCGCGCCATGATCCATATGGAGCCGGCGCTGGCCGAGGCCGGACTGAGGGAGACCGGCATGCTGCTGCAGGTGCATGACGAGCTGATCTTCGAGGCGCCGGAGGACGAGGTCGAGAAGGCCATTCCGGTCATCCGGCGGGTGATGGAGAACGCCGCCATGCCCGCCGTGCACATGGCCGTGCCGTTGCATGTCGACGCCCGCGCCGCGCATAACTGGGACGAGGCGCATTAGCGCCGTCTTACCCTCCCCCTTGTGGGGAGGGTCGAGCCGCGCAGCGGATCGGGGTGGGGGTATGGCGCGCCGATCGTCAGCACCCCCACCCCGGCGCATTCTGCGCCGACCCTCCCCACAAGGGGGAGGGTGGGAGCCGCTGCTATGCCACCACCACCGTCGTCTTCGCGTTGACGCGGTTGTAGAGATCGATGATGTCCTGGTTGATGAGCCTGACGCAGCCCGACGACATCGCCGAGCCGATCGACCACCATTCCGGCGAGCCGTGGATGCGGTAGCCTGTATCGCGCCCGTCGGCGAAGAGATAGAGCGCGCGGGCGCCGAGCGGGTTCATCGGCCCCGGCTCCATGCCGTTCCTGTATTTGGCGAGTTCGGGCTTGCGCGCGATCATCTCGGCCGGCGGCGTCCACACCGGCCATTCCTTCTTGTACTGCACCTTGGCGCGGCCGCTCCAGCGGAAGCCGTCGCGGCCGATGCCGACGCCGTAGCGGATCGCCTCGTTGCCCGGCATGACGTAATAGAGGTGCCGCTCGGCGAGGTTGACGCGGATCGTGCCCGGAGCCTCGTTCGACTGGTAGGGCACGATGGTGCGGCGGAACTCGCGCGGCACCTTGGGGTAGGGAATGGCCTTCAGGTGATACGGCCCCTCGTCCACCGCCGCGTACATCTCGTCCGGGCTGGTGATGTGCTTGTCGATGCCGATCTGCGGCCGTATCGCCCCGCCGACGTCCGGGTGAATGGTGCCCGTGCTGCCCATGTCGAGGTCGAGGCCGGAAAAGTCGCGCGAGCCCATGCAGCCGGCAAGCGTGGCGCCAAGTCCGGCAAGCACCGTGCGGCGCGCCATCCGGTGTGTCAATTCTGCCATGTCCTGTCCCTGGCGGCGGGTCGAAAAAGAGCCCCTGACTATGAGAGGGGCGTGGTTGATGAAGGGTTAAGGCGGGCTGGTTGTGGGGCGGGGATGCCGCAAATGTCTCGCTCCCTGGCGTCAAAGTTCCCCCTCTCCGCCTCGCGGAGAGGGGGACGAGCGAACGAGACGGAGAGACCGTGGATCGTATGAGGCACGGTGGACCTTTATCTGACAGTCGCAGCATCAATTAATCGCTACAGTCGATCGAAGTTACTCATTCAATCCGTTGGATCGATGAACTCTCAGCCGCCATTTGTGGCTCCGAATTCAGGAGCCTTCCATGTCCGACGCAACCATCGACGCCCCGTCCCTATCCCTCGCCGCCCGCAAGCGCCTCAGTCCAGCCCTGCTCGCCGGCCTGGCTCCCGGGCTTGCGCTGACGGCCGCCATCGCGGCGCTCGCCTATGCGATCCACCGCATTCCCGGCGCGGATACGTTCAGCCCGATGATCCTCGCCATCCTGCTCGGGATCCTCTTCCACAATCTCGTCGGTACGCCGCGGCGGGCCAAGGCAGGCGTCGTCTTCAGCCTGCGCCGCATCCTTCGGCTCGCCATCATCCTGCTCGGCCTGCAGCTCACCGCGGCCCAGGTGGTCGCGGTCGGCGGGACGGGCATCGCCATCATCGTCGCGACGCTCGTGGCGACCTTCACGCTCACCAAGGCGACGGGCCGCATGCTCGGCGTCGAGCGCAGGCTGGCCGAACTGATCGCCGCCGGCACGTCGGTCTGCGGCGCCTCGGCGGTGATCGCCACCAACACGGTGACGCGCGGCTCCGACGAGGATGTCGCCTATGCCGTCGCCTGCGTCACCGTTTTCGGCACGCTTTCCATGTTCCTCTATCCGACGCTCGGGACGCTTCTCCAGCTCGACATGCACCACTACGGGCTGTGGGCCGGCAGCTCGATCCACGAGATCGCGCAGGTGGTCGCCGCCGCCTTCCAGCACGGCCGGGAGGCCGGCGAGTTCGGCACCATCGCCAAGCTCAGCCGCGTCATGCTGCTCGCGCCGCTGGTCATGACGCTCGGCGTCCTCGCCGCCAGAAGCGGCCGGCGCGGAGGCGGCGCGAAGGCCGAGGGCAAGGCGCCGATGCCCTGGTTCGTGCTCGGCTTCATCGCCATGATCGGCCTGAACAGCCTCGATGTCATACCCGCCGAAACGACGCATGCGGTCACGCCGGTCACGACCTTCCTGCTGACCATGGCGCTCGCCGCCATGGGGCTGGAGACGGATATCCGTAAGCTCCGCGCCAAGGGGGTGCGGCCGCTGGCGCTCGGCGCGCTCTCCTGGCTGTTCATCTCGGCTTTCAGCCTTGCCCTGATCCTCACGATCGGATGATATTCGAGGGAGCGAATAGAACACGGATTCGTCACCGGGTCGGCAAGGAAAATGAAGTCACCCCCACCCCTGTCCCCTCCCCACAAGGGGGAGGGAGACGCCGTCGCCGCTCGTTCAGCTAAATCGTCAATCTTTGCCAGCGTCCGGAGGCGCCGCGAAGTTCCCCTCCCCCGTGTGGGGAGGGGTTCGGGGTGGGGGTCCTTCTGGGTCCGGGCATATGACCTTCGAGCAGCTTCGCGTCTTCATCGCCGTGGCGGAGAGGCTGCATGTCACCCAGGCGGCCGCCGCGCTCAACATGACGCAGTCGGCGGCGAGCGCCGCCGTGCAGGCGCTGGAGAGCGGGCTTGGCACGAAGCTCTTCAACCGCGTCGGCCGGCATATCGAGCTCACCGAAGCCGGCCGCGTCTTCCTGCCGGAGGCGCGCGCCGTCGTGAAGCGGCTGGCGCAGGCGGAACAGACGCTGGCCGAGATCGAAGGGCTGGAGCGCGGCCGGCTCGCGCTCTGGGCCAGCCAGACCATCGCCGGCTATTTCCTGCCGCGCTTCATCGCGCGCTTCCA
>JBQCFH010000465.1:0-9615 GCA_051959385.1 Rhizobiaceae bacterium
ACGGGGCCAGCTCCATCATTTTCCCAAGCCCGAACAGTCGCTTGGGGAAAGCCCCGGCCGGGGACCAACCCCGCCTCGCGCAAGGATGGGCCAGTGAAGATGAAACCAGGGCGTGTAGCCGAATGGCAATTTCGCACTGGAATTCCAAGACAGTCGCTCTCCCCCGCTCGACGGGGGAGAGGAAGCGCTGGCCGCAAGGCTTGGCTCCCTTCCTCTCCCCCACGGAAGTGGGGGAGAGGTGGCGCGCGAAGCGCGACGGAGTGGGGGTGACTCAGCCAAATGCGATTGCCCTGCCCCTGCCCGGGCGCGAGGAGTCGCTGGCCGCAAGCCTTAGCGCTTTTCCTCGCCCCTTCAGGGGGAGAGGCGTCCGCGACGCGGACGGAGAGGGGGTCGTCTTGCCTGGAACCCCCTCAGTGTGTCGCCTTCCTCAATCCGCCGATTGAGGAAGCTTCAGCACCTGCCCCGGCCGGATGAGGTTCGGGTGGGAGCGCAGGCGCGGGTTTTCCTTGATGATGTTCCTGTAGAGGACGCCGTTGCCGAACTTTTCCTTGGCGATCGACCATAGCGACTGGCCGGACTGCACCACGTAGGAATTTTCCTCGGCTGAACCGCCCTTGTCGGCAGCCTCCTTGTCGGCGGCCTTGCTTTCGGCAGGCTCATTGCCGGCCGGCTGCTTGTCGGCACTCTTGCCCGGCTCGGCCGCCGGAGTTGCGTCCGCCGGCTTTTCTTCCGCGGGCGCCATGGGCGCCGGCTGCTTTGCCTGGGTTTCCGCCTCAGGGGTCGTCTTCGCCGGAGCCTCGGCCTTGGGCTCCTCTTTGGTTCCCGTCTGGTCTGCGCCTTTCTGGTCTGCGCCTTTTTCCGACGCCTCGGCGGGCGTCTTTCCGGCATCGGGAGCAGGCGTCTTGGTTTCGGCCTTCGGCGCGGTCTCCTGGCCGGCGGCCGGTTTTTCCTCGGGCTTCGGTGCGGGCGTCTCGCCGTTCGCCGGCTTCGTCACAGGCGGCGTGGCGTCGGCCTTCTTTTCCGTCTCGGCCGGGCCTTTCCCTTCGTCCGTCGCCGTGACCTTTGCCTGGCCGGAAGCCTGCGCCACCACGACGTGCTTATCGGGCAGGCCCTCGGCGAGCTTCTTCTGGACGCTCGCCAGAGTCTCCGCGTCCGGATGCATGTCCCGGGCGTGCCGCCACTGATAGGTCGCTTCCAGCTTGCGGCCGACCCGCCAAAGCGCATCGCCCAGATGGTCGTTCAGGACCGGATCCTCGGGTTTCAGCGAAACGGCGCGCTGCAATTCGGTGAGCGCGTCCTGGTAGCGTCCGAGCTTGTAATAGGCCCAGCCCAGCGAATCGACGATGTAGCCGTCGCTCGGCCGCTGGTCGACGGCCTTGCGGATCATCTTGAGGCCTTCCTCGAGATTGATGTCCATGTCGATCCAGGAATAGCCGAGATAGTTCAGCACCTGCGGCTGGTCGGGCGAAAGCTTCAGCGCTTCCTTGAAATTGGGCTCGGCCTTGGGCCATTCCTTCAGCCGCTCGTAGGCGATGCCGCGACGATAGAAGATGGTCCAGTCCTCGGCAGTCGGATGGCCGATGCGCGCCACCGCCCTGTCGTAGAGTTCCGCCGCCGAGCGGTAGTCCTCCTTGTTCGCATAGACGCCGCCGAGCGCAAGGTAGGCCTTGATGTCGTCCGGGTCCCCGGCAAGCACCTTCTTCAGATGCTCGATCGCCTCGTCGTTGCGGCCGAGATCGGCGAGGTCGAGGCCGATCTGCATCTCCGCCACGTGCTTCATCGGCGAATCGGCCGACACGCGCTTGAAGAAGGCGATCGCCTCCTCGGTGTTCTTCTGCTGGTCCGCCACGACGCCGAGCTGGAGCAGGAGCGCGTCGCTCTTCGGCGCCAGCACCAGCGCGTATTCGAGATAGAGGCGCACGAAATCCTCGCCGCCGGAGCGGGTGAGCGCGGTGCCGAGGTCGAGCAATATCTCGGCCGCGCCCTCGTTCACGTCCGCGATCATCGGCGCGACGGTGGCGCCGGCCTTGATGTCCTTGCGCAGCGCGGCGATCTGCAGCCGGTCGGGCGCGAACTGATCCGCCTTGTCGAGCACGGAAAGCGCCTTGTCCTTCTCGCCGGAGCGATAGAGGAAGCGGGCATAGGCCTCGGCGGCGCGCATATAGGTGTCGGGCGCGGCGGCGCCGGCGGCGGCGTTGTCGATGGTGGCCTTGTAGGCGGCCTCGGCATCGGCCTTGCGGTTGGCCAGATCGGCGATCAGGCCGCGATGGTAGGAGACGAAGAGCGTATACCAGTCCGGCCCGTCGAGCTTCTTCAGATAGGAGAGAGCCGCGGCTGGGTCGCCCTGGGCTTCCTTCGCCCAGGCGGTCATGACGCCGGTGATCAGCTTGTCGAGATCGGATTCCAGCGCCAGCTTCAGCCAGTTCTCGGCTTCGCCATATTTCTTGGAGCGGAAAGCGTCGACCGCCAGCGCCAGCCGCGAAAAGCGCTCGACATGGGCGACGGCCTTCAGCTTGCGGGCGTAGGGCAGCGCCTTGTCGAACTGGCCGTTGGAGATCAGCGAGATCATCAGGCTCTGCTGCAGCGCCTCGTTCTCCGGATCGAAGGAGAGCGCGCGCATATAGTAGTTGATGGCGCTGCCGAGGTCGTCGTCGGCCTCCGCCACCCGCGCCGCGAGGAAGGCGCCGGCCAGCGAATCGATGGAGGGGTCTTTCGCCTCGGCGGCGGCGCGCGCCGGAAGCGTCGACGCCAGCACGCCCGAGGCCAGCATCAGCGTCGCGATCAGTTTTCCGCTTCGGTGCGGCATGTCATCCCTTTCCTGCGCTTGAGCGCCGCGGAGCCGAGGCTCCAAGCAACCCGTTCAACCGGCAAAGCATGGCCATTTTACGATGGAAACGATGCGGCTGGCCATGCGCGGACCTTAATATGTTCACATCCCTACGACACCCGGCTGATGCAGAAATCGATCACGTCGAGCAGCGCCGATTTCTGCGGCGTCGGCTTCAAGGGCGCCAGCGCGTCGCGGGCGATGCCGCCGAAATGGCGGGCGCGGCCGATCGTGTCGCCGATCGCGGAGCAGCGCGCCATCAGGCCGAGCGCCTTTTCGAGCTCCGCCTCGCCGTTCGCGCGGCCTTCTATGGCCTGCTTCCAGAACGCGCGCTCCTCCGCCGTGCCGCGGCGATAGCTCAGGATGACGGGAAGCGTCACCTTGCCCTCGCGGAAATCGTCGCCGACATTCTTGCCGAGATCCTTGCTGTTGCCGCCATAGTCGAGCGCGTCGTCGACGAGCTGGAACGCCAGTCCCAGATTGGTGCCGTAGGAGCGTAGCGCGGCGCGGTCTGCGCGCGAGGCGCCGGCGATTATCGGCCCTACCTCGGCAGCGGCCGAAAAAAGCGCCGCGGTCTTGGCGCGGATGACGGCGAGATATTCGTCCTCCGTCGTCTCCAGGTTCTGCGCTGCGGCGAGCTGCATCACCTCGCCCTCGGCGATGATCGAGGCGGCTGTCGACAAGACGTCGAGCGCCTCCAGCGAGCCGACATCCACCATCATGCGGAAAGCCTGGCCAAGCAGGAAATCGCCGACCAGCACGCTCGCCTGGTTGCCCCAGATCATGCGCGCCGTCCTCTTGCCGCGGCGCATGCCGCTCTCGTCCACCACGTCGTCGTGGAGAAGCGTGGCGGTATGCATGAACTCGACGCTGGTCGCGAGCTTCACATGCCCCTCCCCGGCATAGCCGAACATCTGGGCGGCGGCGAGCGTCACCATGGGCCTGAGCCGCTTGCCGCCCGACGAGATCAGATGATTGGCGATCTCGGGGATCATCTCCACGTCCGATCCGGCCTTGGAGAGAATGAGTTCATTGACGCGCGCCATATCGGACACGGTCAGATCGAGCAGCCGGCCGATCGTCGGATTGTCCCTCTTGCCTTCTTCCAGCGATACAACGACGCCCAATGCGGGTACTCCCCGTAACTTTGCCCTAACGCCCATGCCACCCCTTAGCGGAACTTATGGCGCGCTGCCAGAAGGCTAATTGGCGCGGCGAAGCGAACAGGATAAAAGCCGGCGCTTGTCCAGCCGCAAGGGATCGCATGATGATCGAACTTATCCGCACCAACGACCCCGTGCTGATCTCGTTCGTCGAATCGCTGATGCGCGACGCCGGCATCGGCTGTTTCGTGGCCGACCAGAACATGAGCATCGTGGAAGGCTCGCTCGGCATACTGCCGCGGCGCGTCATGGTCGAGCGGGACCGCGAGACGGAGGCGCGCCGCATCCTGAAGGACGCCGGCATCGCCAAAGAGATGAAGGGCGGCTGAGCATGGCCGCGCCGGCCGGACCGCCGGAAGGCACGCCCGGAACCACGGTCGACGCGTTTCATCGCGGCGCCTTCTTCCTGGCGCAGCCCGCCGGGCGCGGCCACCGCGCAGGCCTCGATGCGATGATCCTCGCCGCGGCGGTTCCCTCCGGCTTCTCCGGCCGGCTCGCCGATCTCGGCGCCGGCGCCGGCGCGGCGGGACTGGCGGTCGCCGCCCGCTGCCCTGAGGCGAGCGTCGTACTGGTCGAGCACGACCCGGAGATGCTCGGCTACGCACGGCAGACGCTGGCGCTGCCCCAAAACACCGCACTTCGCGGCCGGGTGGAGGTGCTCGACGCCGCTGTGACCCTCTCGGGCGCGGCCCGCGCCGCGGCCGGGCTTGCCGACCGCGCCTTCGACTATGCCATCATGAACCCGCCCTTCAACGCGCCGGCGGACCGCGCCAGTTCGGATAATCTCAGAAAACGCGCCCATGTCATGGCGCCCGAAATGCTCGGAGCGTGGATACGGACGGCCGCCGCCATCGTCAGGCCCGGCGGCGGGCTGGCGCTGATCGCCCGGCCGGTTTCGCTCCAGCCAATGCTCGCCGCGCTCGCCGGCCGTTTCGGCGAGGCGCGGATCGTGCCGATCCATCCGCGCGCCGAGGAAGACGCGATCCGCCTTGTGCTCCGCGCCCGCAAGGGCTCGCGCAGCGGGCTTGCGCTCCGCCCGCCGCTCGTTTTGCATGATGAGGGCAATGCCTTGTCGCCACGCGCGGACGCGATCTGCAACGGAAAGGCGGGGCTTTTCGGGGATTGAAGTGCGCGATCTCTCGATTGAAAAGCCGGTGCTCCACGTTGCCCCCCTCTGTCCTGCCGAACATCTCCCCCGCAAGGGGGGAGATCGTGCCGGCCGCGCTGCCTGTCCCATTACTGCGGTTTCGGATATTAGGGCGGAAGCGGCGGAGACAGCTGATCTCCCCCCTTGCGGGGGAGATGTCCGGCAGGACAGAGGGGGGCGCGAAGGAACGCGGCGCGTGCTTTGCCATCCTCGAGCCACGCCCCTGACGTTCGAAGGCCTCGCGCTTGCGCCGGCGGCGAGCATACCTACATCAATCCGCATCAACGGGAGGCTTGCCGACGTGCCGAAATTCTTGAACCGCGTCCTGCCGAAGAGCATGCGTTCGGAGGGCATCACCATTCCGGTGATCCGGCTGCAGGGCGCAATCTTTTCGACGAGCAGCCAGCTGCGCCCTTTCCTTTCGCTGGCGAGCACGGCGGGCCTCATCGAGAAGGCTTTCGCTTTCAAGGAAGCGCCGGCGGTTGCGATCTCAATCAACTCGCCGGGCGGCTCTCCGGTGCAGTCGCGCCTGATCTACAAGCGCATCCGCGACATGGCCGACGAAAAGGGCAAGCAGGTGCTGGTCTTCGTCGAGGACATAGCGGCGTCCGGCGGCTACATGATCGCGCTCGCCGGCGACGAGATCATCGCCGACCCCTCCTCCATCGTCGGCTCGATCGGCGTGGTCTCCGCCTCCTTCGGGTTCCAGGACCTGATCAAGAAGATCGGCGTGGAGCGCCGCGTGCACACCGCCGGCCAGAACAAGGCGGTGCTCGACCCGTTCCGCCCGGAAAAGCCGGAGGATGTCGAGCGGCTGAAGGCGCTGCAGCTCGAAGTCCACGAGACCTTCATCGATCTGGTCAAGGAACGGCGCGGCAAGCGGCTTGCCGACGACCCGGACCTATTCACCGGCCTGTTCTGGAGCGCCAAGCGCGGGGTGTCGCTCGGGCTGGTCGACAGCCTCGGCGACATGCGCTCGGTGCTCAAGGCGCGCTACGGCGACAAGACGAAGCTGAAGCTGGTGACGCAGCCGCGCGGCTTTCTGGCGCGGCGGCTGGGCTTCCTCGGCTCCAGGCATGGCGATCTTTCGCCGGACATCGCGGCCGGCGCCGTCAGCGGCGTGCTCGACGTGCTGGCGGAACGGGCGCTCTGGAGCCGCTTTGGTCTTTGATCCGCCACGTTGAGGCCCTATAGTATCAGGAAAGTCGGCCGGCCAAGCATTCCCGCGCCGTTGGATTTTTCGCTTTCATGATCGATATCCGAAGAGCGGCGTCCGCCTTTCGCGATCATGCCGGAGGAGCTGAAAGGCCATGCCACAGCTGATATTCTTCGCCCTCATCGCCCTTGTCGTCTATTTCGGCTACAAATCGTTCCTGCGCGAGGCGGAGCGGGTGTCGGCGCGCGTGCGGCGCCAGGAGAAGCAGGCGAAGAACGGCGCCATCGGCACGCTGGTCAAGGACCCCGTCACCGGCGAATACAGGCTGGCGAAGGACTGATCTTCCAGCGCATGGGGGGGATTGTACCCGTTACCGGTCCGGGTTGGGCGCCGGCAAAGGTCAATCTCGCGCTCCATGTCGTCGGACAGCGCAACGACGGTTATCACCTGATCGAAAGCCTCGTGGTGTTCACCCGGTTCGGGGATCGGATTTCCTTTGCTCTGGCGGACATTGATGAATTCATCGTGACCGGCCCTTATGCATCAGGGGTTCCTCTTGGTGAAGACAACCTCGTCCTGCGGGCAAGGGATACGTTGCGTGGGGCTATGCTCTCGTACTTTCCAAAGCACCCCCTCTCCGCCTCGCGGAGCCTGTCCTCGGGCCGGCCAGAGGCCGGACCCGGGGGCTCGGCACCTCTCCCCTTGAAGGGGGCGAGGACGGGAGCCAAGCTCACCGCCCGTCCTCTCCCTTACGAAGTGGGGGAGAGGTGTCGCGCGAAGCGCGACGGAGAGGGGGTAGTCAATGCGTCACGCAATTCGCCTCCGGCGGCTGCTGGTTTTCCCGTCTCCATCTTCCTCGAAAAAAACCTGCCGCCTGCCTCGGGCGTCGGCGGCGGGTCGATCGACGCCGCCGCGACGGTGAAAGGGTTGGCCAGGCTGTGGGGTTTCAAGGACGAGCGGGCGCTGGAACGGCTGGCCCTGTCGCTCGGCGCCGACGTGCCGATGTGCCTGTCGCCGCACCCCGCGCTGGTTTCCGGCATCGGCGAGAACGTCGAGCGGTTGACGTGCTTTCCGGCGCTCTTCATCGTGCTGGTGAATCCCGGAATGGAAGTGCCGACGCCGGCGGTATTTTCCCGGCTGAACACGAAGAACAACCCGGCGCTGGAGCGGCCTTTGCCCGGCGACCCGGAAGCGCTCTACACATGGCTCGGCAAAACGCGTAACGATCTGCAGGCGCCCGCGCTGGAACTCGCGCCGGTCATCGGCGAGGCGCTCGACGCCCTTCGTGCCGGCGGGGCGCGCTTCGTGCGCATGTCGGGTTCGGGCGCGACCTGCTTCGGGCTTTACGACCGCAAGGAGCAGGCCGAAACGACGGCGGCGGAAATCCGGCGGACACGGCCGGGCTGGTTCGTGGTCGCCACCGAAACATCCGCCGCCTCAGGAGAGAGCAGTGCCGGGACTTGACGAAAAGCGCCCCTTCATCCCGGTCGGTTTCGCCGTGCTCACCGTATCCGACACGCGATCGCTGGCTGAGGACAGATCGGGGCAAACGCTTGCCGACCGCATCGCGGCGGCCGGCCACCGTCTCGTGCATCGCGCCATCGTGCGCGACGATGTCGACGCGATCCGCAAGGCCGTGCTCGGCTGGACGAACGATCCGGAAGTCGACGCCATCCTCACCACCGGCGGCACCGGCTTCACCGGCCGCGACGTGACGCCGGAAGCGCTCGAACCGCTCTTCGAGAAACGCATGGACGGCTTCTCGGCCGTGTTCCACCGCATCTCCTTCGACAAGATCGGCGTCTCCACCATCCAGTCGCGCGCCACCGCCGGCCTGATCGGCACTACGTTCGTCTTCGCCCTTCCGGGCTCGCCCGGCGCCTGCAAGGACGCTTGGGACGGCATTTTGCAGGCGCAGTTCGACTACCGCCACATGCCGTGCAATTTCGTGGAGATCATGCCGCGGCTCGACGAGCACCTGAGGCGCAGGAAAGGCTGAGGGCGGATCGGCACCGGCTTCGCTGTCAAGGCGCCGCTCTCTCAGCTTCGCATCCACGAGCAAGCGAAACCCCGGGTCTTGCAGCGGAGCGCGACCCGACGATCCATGCCTGAGACAAGGCTGCAGCGTGGCGAGGTGCGGGACGGTTGTCCCTTCTGCATCGTGGGTGGACGGCCACAGCGCTCCGGCCTGGATCCTCGGGTCTGCGCAGTTCGCTTGCGCTCCTGCTTCGCCCGAGGATGACGAAGGTGGAGAGGTTTCCGCTCCTGCTTCCCCCGAGGATGAGAGGATGGAGAGCCTTGCGCTCCTCTTGCTGGGGAGGAGGGCTGGATGGCGCGAAATGCCGGCGCGAACGTGGACAGGATCGCGGAGGCAATTCCTCCAACCCGTTCTTTCCGTTCACCATTCACGATTTTACCATTCACTCTTCTCCACGCTTCGCGGTTCTGGGCGATAATCCCCGTCAGCAGCTTGCCGGCGGGAACGGGTATGCGCAACCGGCTATCCAGGCAAGTGTGGCGCCGGAGAGAACCCCGAGCGGTGGGCGGGCATCTCCGGCCCGGACCGGACGTGTGTGCTCGCGTCTCTTCGGAAGACCGAAGGGCGATGGGCCGGGAAAGGCGAGGGTAAGACGCCGGCGGCGCATGGCAGCGCGTCGACTTAGCTTAGATTTGATGGACGTCGCTGCCATGCGCCGCTTCCCGCAATGGTCTCGACCCGGCTTCATGGAGCGCGGGAATGCATTGGCTTGCTCAGGACAGGAGACGAAAATGGCAAGACGGGGAAAACGCATTTTGCAGATGAGCCCAGAGGCCGATCAGGCGCTGCAACGCATTACAGCGCTGGCGCACCGGCTCGGCGCCGGCCTTGCCGGCGAGGTACTATCCGCGGAAGGCCGGGTGGACACGGAAGGGGCAGCGGCGCTCGTCGCGGCCATGTTCCTGTTTCTGCTCTCGATCAGTCCGGACGATCTTCATGCGCTGTTCTTCGCCGACGGCTCGATGGCGCAGTTCGCTTTCAGGCCATGGGCCCCCGAGCGTCCGATTCCTCCATTGTTCGCCGGCCTGTTTGCATCGCCGGTTCTCGATGGGTGACGCGCGGCTGCAACCGTCGTATGGCAATCCTCCCATGAGCGAGGAACCGCAACAGACGTGATGAAACCACCCGCCACCGCACCGACCCTCACACGCATCGCGGCGGCAAGCGACACAGGCGCCGTCGCCGGCATCCTGCTTGCCGGCGGGCTTGCGACGCGCATGGGCGGCGGCGACAAGCCGCTGAGGCTGCTCGGCGGGCGGCCGGTGATCGCCCATCTGCTCGACC
>JBQCFH010000466.1:0-2589 GCA_051959385.1 Rhizobiaceae bacterium
ACGGCGCTTGCGCGCGTCGTGCTGGCGGTGCGGACGTTCCGGTAGACAGGGCCTGTCGGGCCCTAGGCGACCTTCGACAATGCGTGATCGATGTCGGCCATCAGATCGTCCACGTCCTCCAGCCCGACCGAGAGGCGGACCGTTCCCGGATTGATGCCGAGTTCGGCGCGGGCCTCTTCGGAAAGGTTCTTGTGCGTCGTCGTCGCCGGATGGGTGATCAGGCTCTTGGCGTCGCCCAGATTGTTGGAGATGCGCACGATCTCCAGCGCGTTCTGGAAGGCGAAGGCGCCCTTCTTGCCGCCTTTCACGTCGATGCACAGAAGCGTCGAGCCGCCCTTCATCTGCTTCCTGACGATGTCGGCCTGCGGGTGGTCGGCACGGCCGGGATAGATCAGGCGGTCCACCTTGCCATGGCCGGCGAGGAAATCGGCGATCTTGCCGGCGCTCTCCGTCTGCTGGCGCACGCGCAGCGGCAGCGTCTCGAGGCCCTTGAGCAGCGTCCAAGCATTGAACGGCGACAGCGACGGCCCGGTGTGGCGGAAGAAATCGTGCAGGCTCTTGTCGATCCATTCCTTGTCGGAAAGGATGATGCCGCCGAGGCAGCGCCCCTGCCCGTCTATGTGCTTGGTCGCCGAATAGACGACGACATGCGCGCCGAGCTCCAGCGGCTTCTGCTGCATCGGCGTGGCGAAGACATTGTCGACGACGAGGCGGGCGCCGATCGAGTTTGCCAGCTTGGCGACCGCCGCGATGTCGACCACTTCGAGCGTCGGGTTGGTGGGGCTTTCGAGGAAGAACAGCTTCGTGTTCGGCCGGACCGCCTTTTCCCATTCCTCCGGCCGGGTGCCGTCCACGAGGGTGGATTCCACCCCCCATTTCGGCATCTGCTTCTCGATGATCCAGCGGCAGGACCCGAACAGCGCGCGGGCGGCGACGACATGGTCGCCGGCGTTTACCGAGCACAGCAGCGCCGTCGCCACCGCCGCCATGCCCGAGGACGTCGAGCGGGCATCCTCCGCGCCTTCCAGCGCGCACATGCGCTTTTCGAACATGTCGACGGTCGGGTTGGCATAGCGGGAATAGATGAAGCCTTCCTCTTCGCCCTTGAAGCGCGCTTCGGCCGCCTCGGCCGTGTCGTAGACGAAGCCCTGCGTCAGGTAGATGGCCTCGGAGGTCTCGCCGAAGCCCGATCGGAGCGTGCCGCCATGCACCAGCTTGGTCTGCGGCTTCCAGTCGTTCTTGGCTCCATGCGCCATCGGTAAGATCCTCAAAACAAAAAACCGGCCGCGAAAGTCAAATCGCGTACCGGTCCGAAATCGGTCCTTTAGCGACTTGTTTAACGTGGCTGCAAGCCGACCGGCCAAATCACCACGGGACAATATGCCTTTAGGGCTGAACGCGCCTTGCGTCAATCGGCAAGTGGATTAAACGGAAAGCAAAGCCGGGCGGATTCCCGCACTTCACCCCCACTCCGCCTCGCTTCGCTCGGCACCTCTCCCCCTAAATGGGGAGAGGAAGGGTGCCGGGCATCACTGCCGGCGCTTCCTCTCCCCCGTCGAGCGGGAGAGAGGTGCCGAGCGAAGCGAGGCGGAGTGGGGGTCGATTGCATCTTGCCTGCGCAAACCATTCCTGGAGCCAACCGTGCGGACAACCGGCATCCTGCCCGACCGCGACATCGCGGCTTTGTTCAAGAACGGCGCGCTTTCCTCCGCGCGCGCGCTCGACGACGACCAGATCCAGCCGGCGAGCCTCGATCTCAGGCTCGGCGCAAGGGCCTGCCGCGTGCGGGCGAGCTTCCTGCCGGGTCCGGCGCACCGCGTCGCCGACAAGCTCGAAAGGCTGAAGCTGCACGAGATCGACCTCGGCGCCGGCGCGGTGCTGGAGACCGGCTGCGTCTACATCGTCCCGCTGATGGAAACCCTGAAACTGCCGCGCGACATCTCCGCTTCGGCCAATCCGAAAAGCTCGACCGGCCGGCTCGACATCTTCACCCGCGTCATGACCGACCATGGCCAGGAATTCGACAAGATACCGGCCGGCTATGCCGGTCCGCTCTACATGGAGGTCAGCCCTCGCACCTTCCCGATCGTGGCGCGCACCGGCTCGCGCCTGTCACAGATCCGCTTCCGCAAGGGCCATGCGGTCCTCGGCGAGGCCGAACTGGAAGCACTGCATCGCGGCGAGCGGCTGGTCGCCGCGGACGAGCCGAACATCACCGGCGGCGGCATCGCGCTTTCCATCGACCTGACCGGCGACGCCAACGGGCTGGTCGGCTATCGCGGCAAGCACCATACCGGCCTGATCGATGTCGACCGGCGGGCCGAGCAGGACCGCCACGATTTCTGGGAGCCGCTCCACAGCCATGGCAAGGGCGAGCTGATCCTCGACCCCGACGAATTCTATATCCTCGTTTCGCGCGAGGCGGTGCACGTGCCGCCCGATTATGCCGCCGAGATGACGCCCTTCGATCCGCTCGTCGGCGAATTCAGGGTGCACTATGCCGGTTTCTTCGATCCCGGCTTCGGCCATTCGGCGGCCGGCGGCACGGGCAGCCGGGCGGTGCTGGAGGTGAGAAGCCACGAAGTGCCC